>DMPG01000021.1:14077-29309 GCA_003456055.1 Bacteroidota bacterium
GTTTCTGAATACAAATTATTTCCAATTGCATGCAGTCCTGCAGAGTTAATAAACTTTGCAAGTTCCAGCTGACCAACTTTTATCGTAGAAGATTGACCAGCTTCCATCACTTCAATGCTTCCGTCACGAGAGATTGAAATGTCCGATGTCGATGATGAAAATGAGATTCCAGGTTCTATGATATATCCCTGAGAGTTCACCAATTGACCATCGGGAGAAATTCTGAATGTACCATCTCTTGTATACGCTACCATTCCGTCGGTCCTGCGAACTTGGAAAAAACCTTCACCTTGGATCGAAATATCTAACGGATTATTTGTCGGCTGCACATCTCCCTGCCGAAAATTCTTCAAAGTTGCAACCGGAATAGTCCCGTTACCAATTTGGATCTCGGCAACATCTGTCGATCTCCCTTCTTCTGCAATTCCACTCGTCTTAATTGTTTGATACATTAGATCCTGGAATTCAGGTCTGCTCTTTTTAAAACCGGTCGTGTTCACATTCGCCAGATTATTGGAAATGAGATCGATGTTCAATTGTTGTGCAAACATTCCTGTTGCCGCTGTGCGTAATGCTCTGTTCATAATTCAAACCTTTCTTATAATCGTCCTACTTCTAATGCTTTTTCTAATGTGGCATCCTGATAACGCATGGTGCGTTGATCGGACTCAAAACTTCTTGTGAATTCTACCAGCTGCACCATTTCCGTCAACGATTCAACATTTGATTCCTCCAGATATCCTTGCCGAATCGTCGACTGTGCTTCGTTCGATAGAACATCTTGAGACTGCTGATCTGTCTTAAACACTGATCCCGCTTCTTTTTGCAACCGCTGCATATCTTCAAACGTTACTATTCGCAATTTACCAACCAGATCTTTTCCCATATACATTTCACCTTTTGCAGTGATCATCAGATCCGTTAGTTGTGTTTTCGCGGCATTAGGCAAATTGATACGGCCGTCATTACCCATCACATGTTGACCGTTAGAATTTATCAGATCACCGTTCTCTGCAAGATTAAAATTACCGTTCCGGGTATACCGTGTTCCTTGTGGAGTGTCTAACACAAAAAAACCTTCACCAAGAATTGCGAGGTCAAGAGGATTGCTTGTTGGACGATGCGAACCTTCCGTGAAATCCGTAAATTCTTGAACATTCAATCCCGCCATCTCTCCTTTTCCTGTCGACTGTGCCACTCCGGCATCTTTTAATACCTGGACAAAAATACTGTTCTTCTTAAAGCCGGTTGTATCGGCATTCGCAATATTGTTCGCAATAACATCAAGTCCCATCAACCGCGGACCCATTCCTGATCCGGTTGTATATATTCCTTTGATCATAACACTTCCTCTGAATGTTGTTTATGAAACTTCTGCAGCCTTGATACCAATTCCAATTCACCGACACTGAGACCGAGTTTTTGAGCAAGTGCTGCGGGATCTTTTTTCTTGGTTGATGTGATTGAAATACCAACCTTTTTTTGTGTTGAACGAGCCGACATACTCTCTAAACGCTGCTGAAGATCTAACTCACCCCGAGATCGCAGATATTGTTCGGAGAACTCCATTGAATGAGATACGCTATTTTCATTTTCACCAGTAATAACAATGCCGGGAGCAGATGTTGATGGGATAATCGGTTCAACGCTGTGTTCGACATTTGTTCTGCGCTCCGGCATTGCAGCAGGTGTTTCGTTTTTGCGAGGGAGCTTTGCAATATGTGCAGTTCTTCTTCTTAGGAATGCATACACAGTAAATCCGCCGCCCGTTAGCAATATTGAAACCGAAACTAAAATCAACCACAGTGCTGCAGATGAAGTATTTGCAGACTTTGTTATTGGTGCAGCAACTGGAACAATTGGTTCTTCAGATTCTTTTTTAGGCTGCTGTTCTACCTGATCCAGAACGATTTGAGGAATATCGACGACACTTTGTTTTGGCTGCGGAGCCGGTAATTGTTTCTCTGTTGCTGGTATGGTTTTCTTATCAGAGATATTTTTTATTCTGTTCGTCCCGTCAAAGAGCTCCGGATAAAACTCGATATAAAGATTTTTGGAAACCTCATCTTGATATATCTTATAATCGTTCACTCCATTGCGAAGTTCGATACTTATCTTCTTTGTTCCTTCAGGTGAAGTTTTGTAATTGAATTTTTTGATAATGCCGTTGCGAAAATTACAAGTGACTTCTTTTTTATAAATAAAACAGGAGTCACTTCCCATTACGGTGATATCAAAAGCACTATCAGACCGAGAAACATTCCAACGCACATCACCATGCAGCATAAGTCTCATTCGATGATAATTCTGATCGATCTGATATTCGATCGGTAATACACCGGAGACACAAACAGATGATATTCCGACCAGCAGGACAACAGCGATTAATACTTTCTTCATGTTATTTTAGACTCCGTTTCATAGGAAGAATAATGGTGAATGTAGTTCCTTCTCCAACAACGCTTTTAACCTTTATCTCTCCTTTATGATTACTGACGATCTTTTGGCAGATTGCCAATCCAAGTCCGGTACCTTTTCCGACTTCTTTTGTTGTAAAGAATGCCGTGAACATTTTGGACATGTTTTCCGGTGAAATTCCCGTGCCCGTATCCGTAAAATGAATATGAATATTGAAATCCTTCACCTCGGTTGTGATCAGAACTTTTCCGCCTTTCGGCATTGCATCGCGGGCGTTGATCAAAAGATTAAGGAACACTTGTTGAAGATGGTTCACACTTCCAACAATGGTCGGTAAACTTTCATGGAGATTCAGTTCACTGGCGATGTTGTTATTCTTAAAATCATGTCCGATAATATCGAGGATGAATTTTATTTCTTTGTTCACCTCCACCAATTCGTCGCCGTAATCCTCATCCATTGAACGAGAAAAGCTCATAAGCCGTTTTGTGATCTCCGAAAGGCGTTTGATCTGTGTATTTAACATCCCCAGCCAATCGCCTTGTCCTCGTCCCAGCAAGACAATTTCCATTTGCATGCTTAAAATCTGCACCGGATTCTTTATCTCGTGAACAACACTTGCCGCCATCTCACCAACCGCAGCAAGTTTCGCCGCCTGGAGCATTTGTGCCTGAAACGTTTTCAATTCGCTATTCGCCTTTAACAATTGTGTATGCGTTCTCCAATTTTCCACTCCAATCGCTGCTTGATTTGCAAGCACAGTCAGCAGTTGAATATCTTGATGAGTAAAATTTTCCTGCTTCTTTTCTGTATGGATCAGATAAATTCCAATACCTTGGCCACGCAGCATCAATGGAACGAGAACATAGTTCCGTGCAGAATCATTGGTGACCAAATGTGAAAGATCGGGAATGATGATCGTCTTCATCTCCGTAAAAAGCCAATCAACAATTCCTGATTCTAATTGCTGCTGCGCCTCTGCTTCAAGCTTTTCAGAACCGTGCGCCGTAAGCGGAAGCAGTTTTCGTGCTGTCCCGTCAAAAAGAAAGATGCTTGCTTCGATAACGTGTATCACTTGTTCGGTCAATTCAATAAGTGTATTGACAATCGTATTTGGCTCCAATGCCGTTCCAACAGTGTTTGAAAGCCGCTGCATTGCAACGAGTTCGTCGATTGATGATCGGATATCATTATGGTTGAACGATAATTTTTGATTCTCACCCATCAACACATCAATTGTTTTTTCCAGCGCTTGGATGTACGATTCGCGGCTTTCACTGAATTTTTCAAACTGCGGCACTGTTTCTTCTATCAATTTTTTCCGTCTTTCAGAACTGTTGATATTATGTTCTTCGTGTTTGCTCATTTTATAATGTTACTAAGTGTGATAGTATCGATGCATCTTTTAGNNGTTTTGAATCGAATCAGCATATTGATTTTTATACTGCAGCAATAAATTCTCGTCACGTAAGTTCAATAGATCAAGCGCTGCTTCATCAAAAACCAGTCCCTTGTCATAATCCAAATTTTCAGTGTGAATCTGATTTGCAAATACATCGGCACAATGAATGATGGAGACTAACTGTGGATTGATGGTCGCTTTTGAAGGTTGGTGATGACAGGTGATCGCTTCTACCAAATGATCCGGAAGATTCCAACGCTCACCCAGCCAACCGCCTATTTCCGCATGGGTTACTGCCAGCACACTTTCCTCTGCATCATAGAACGATAATTCGGATTCACGGACGATATCAACAATGCGATGAAATTCTGAGGAAAAATATTTATTGAGAACGGATATACCCATGTCGTGTAGAAGTCCTGCAACAAATACTTCTCCCGTAACTCTATAACCGATATCGCGGGCAAGACGCCGTGCAATAACACCAGTGGAAATGGAATGATCCCAGAATGATTGTGTATTAAAAAATGTATCCGTCTTGCGTTGTAACGTGCTAACAAGGGCAATACTAATGACAATCTCTTTGAGAGCGTCGAAACCAAGTACAATGATTGCAAAATCGACGGTTGAAATCTTTTTAGGGAATCCGTAGAAAGGAGAATTGGCGATCTTCAATACTTTTCCGGTCAATGCAGAGTCAGCTGAAATGAGCCGCCCTAATTGTTGCGCACTGGTTTTAGGATTATCAACCATTTCAACTACTTCAAGAGCCAATGTCGGCAGAGCCGGCAATTGAATAATCGTTTTTACGCGTTCTTTTATTTGTTCTGGTGTCAGCATTATTTCACATTCATATAATATTATGTAGTTGCCTCAACACCGGCCAATTTTGAACGCAGTACAACGATTGCTTCTGAATGGATCTGAAATACTCTCGTCTCTGAAAGACGCAGAATCTTTCCCACCTCACGGAAGGTCAGTCCTTCATAATAATACAATGTAACAATCAGCCGTTCACGTTCAGGCAATTGTTCAAGAGCCTTGATCAATTGCAGCCGTGTTTGCTCAGCATTTAAAATTTCAAACGGATTGTTCTTTTCATCATCGGGAATAGATTCAAGAACATTGGTGTCGACATCGGTGTATACGGTACTCATAGCTGCTCCTTCGGTTTCTTGCATGAACGATTGATATTCTTCAACATTCAATTTCAGTTTCATCATTGATTGGTATTCATATTCATCACGACCCGCATTCAGCTCGCGTTGCTTTTTCCGATATGTACGCGAACGTTCGTCGGCAGAACGCAATCCATCGAGAATTGCACCTTTGATTCTGTACATTGCAAATGTTTCAAACTTTGCTCCTTTGTGGGCATCATATCGTTCAATTGCATCAATGAGTCCAAAAATCCCATATTGGAACAGATCATCGACGGATAGAATTGAAGCTTGCGTATTGCGTTTCGATATTGAAAATGCAACCGACCGGACCAATCCGGAATATTTTTTTACCAGCTCGCGTAACGCAGCAGCGGAAAGATTTGTACCATATACTGAAGCCGGCAATGTTTTTATAGTTGTATTCATAGTGTCAGTACATCAATCAAATTGTTGGTTTGGGATTTGTGTTTACATCCTCTAGTTCTTTATCTCTTGCTGTGAATGTTGTTGTAACGAATACGATCCCGATCAAAGCACCGATCGTCACCATAAAAATTATGAAAGAGCGTGCAAGCACATCAAGGAAAGACATTTCCTGTATCGCGTAAACCACGGCGGATACACAAAACGCTAATAATCCTATTTGAAATATTATTTTGTTCATGCGATTACCATTTCATTTGATTGATGTTGAAATATGTTTCGTGTTTGTAATAAACGGTGACTGATTGCTCGAAGCGATAGACCAAATGCTGAATACGGAAAAAGATTGATTAACGGTATTTGTTCTCGAACAGAACGCGAGACATGGTCATCTGCCGGAATACTTCCAAGGAATTCAACCTGCAAGTGAAGAAAATGTTTCACTGCAGTTTGAAGTTTTACCGCTGCCTCATCGCTTTCCGTAGGTGAGTTACTGTTGTTCATGATCAATCTAAATGATGGCACGGAAGAAACAGAGTCTTGATGCGCAACAATTAATTTTATAGTGGCATATGCATCCATAACTGCTGTCGGTTCATGGTGTGAAACGATAATCGCATCGTTTGCAGCGGANNGCATATTGCAAGACTGCATGGTTGATCCCTGCTCCCGTATCGAAAACGATGTCGGTGACATCAAGTTGGGTATGGATTATTCTTTCAATCAAATATTGTCTGTCGGAATTAGAGGTTTCCGAATTCAAGACCAAACCGGAACTACCCGCTAGTAACATCACATTCTTGGAAATCGTCATTGCAGATTCGTGAACATCAACTTTTCCTAATACGATATCCGAAGTTCTAAATTGAGGAGCAACGCTGCACAAGACATCCAATTTTCCAAGATTTTCATCAGCATCAACGAGTAGCACTTTCTTCCCTTGTTCAGCCATTAACAACGCAAGGTTTAATGCTACAACGCTTTTACCTACGCCCCCCTTGCCGCTTGTTATCGTCCACGTATATGGTGCAGCATTCGTGTTGAACGTTTTTCGGTTCAAGGCTAATGTCCTTAAATGTGCAGCCTGATCAATATTTTGAGTTGCTTCATGCATGTGCTATAGATCCTTCGAATAACATAGCGGCAAACTTTGTGCCATCTGCAGCGCTAATATCATCGGGAACTGCCTGTCCTGTAGTGAAAAAAGAAACGGGGAGCTTTGTCTTCTGCGTAATATTGTACAGTGGACCAAAAATAGCCGCCTCATCGAGTTTTGAGAACAATAAATGTGTCGGTGACAATAATTCATACCGTTCAACGATGTCATTTAATGTCGCGGTATTGGTCTGTGCACTTAATACAAGATGTACTTCATCTGCATGTGAAGATTGGACGATCTTTTTCAAGTCAAGCAGATCTTTTTTTGCTCGCTGGCTTCTTCCTACGGTATCAATAAAGATCACATCATATTTTTGAAATTTTTTAATTGCCGCAGCAAGATCGGACGCACGGTATACGACATTCATTGGAATATCTGCGATAACTGCAAACGTCTTTAATTGTTCGATCGCTCCAATTCTATAGGTATCACAAGAGATCAGCGCGACATTTTTTCCATTAACCAACTTTTCCGTTGCAGCCAGCTTTGCAATGGTTGTTGTTTTTCCAACTCCGGTTGGTCCGACCAGTACGACAATCTTTGTTTTTTTTGTTGTACTCTTTTGCGAAGGTTCAGTAACAATACTATCAGCAATCGATCTCATTACAAGATGTTCGATATTATTTTGACTCAATGATTTTTCAGCATTGAATTTCTTTACGATCTTATTGGTAATCTCAAGAACGATCTTCTCATCTATATCCTGTTGAAGTAGTGAGAGATAAACTTCTTTCACCGCTTCGGGCATTTCACCAAAATGTTTGAACTGCAATTGATTGGTAATTGATTGCAGCATCATTTTTACTTCTTCAACATCGGATTTTAGCTGAACAATATCCGATACTTCCCGCGCTTTAACGGGCAGACTCTTTTGGTTCTTTGCTTCCAGAAACCGCTGTTCAAATTCACCTGAAATATTTTTTAAATCTTCCAAAACATTTTCAGATGAAGAACCTATAGATTCGTTCCGTTGTGGTACAAAGTTCTGTTGAACACTTCTTTTAGAATATGTCTGCGGAGGACGATTTTCTGCTGCCGGAAGTGGTTGGTCGTCAATACCGGCGGTAATTTCAATGCTCTCACCGCCAAATGATTTAAGCATACTGTTCTTTGGAATCTTTCGCGTATGCAGAATAATGGCATTACTGCCGAGTTCATTCTTCATTTGCTCTGTAGCTTCTTTAATATTTGGTGCAACAAATTTTTTAATTTGCATCTGGAACCTCCAATTTGGCTATGAATTCAATGTCTGTTTCCGGCGGTAATTCGGTAAATGAAAGAACTGTAATTGTTGGAAACGCTGTATGAATCAACCGATAGAAATACGGTCGAACCGTTGCTGCGCACAACACAATAGGATGATGTCCCAGTGCGATCGTGATATCAAGACATCGCTGCAATGATGATTGTATATCATTGATCAATGTCGGTGAGATTCCCATACTTGCGCTGCTTTCGCGATTATTTTGTAACGCATTCGTCATCAAATGCTCCAGCCGCGGATCCATTGCAATGGCATGAATAATTCCGCCGGAAGTGGTGTACAATCGTGAAATTGTTTCTGAAAGAGAATGACGCACATATTCTGTAAGAACATCCACATTTTTTGTCACTCGGGCGTAATCGATCAACGCTTCAAGGATCGTCACTAGATCACGAATAGGAATTCCTTCTTTTAAAAGATTCTGAAGAACCTTTTGTATGGATCCTATCGGAAGATTTTCCGGACTAAGATCTTCAACGACCGCAGGGTATTCTTTCTTTAAATTCTCAACTAATTTTTTTGTATCCTGCCGGGAAAGAATCTTATCAGCATTCGTTCGTAATACTTCCTGCATATGGGTTGACAGCACGGATGCCGGTTCAACTACTGTGTATCCAAGCACTTCAGCTTCGGTTCGATGTTGTTCAGTGATCCAAACTGCAGGCATTCCAAACGCCGGCTCTTTAACCATTATGCCTTCAATATCTTTCTCAATATTTCCGGGGCTCATTGCTAAATACCGGTCAACCATCAATCGATCACTAATGACAACATTACCACGGATCTTGAACACGTATTGATTAGGATCAAGTTGAAGATTATCACGCACGCGTACCGGCGGAATGATTACTCCGAGTTCAATTGCAAGCTGTTTCCGTAAATTCGTTATACGATTAAAGAGATCGCCTCCCTGCGTTTCATCAACCAACGAGATCAAACCATATCCAATTTCCAATTCAAGCGCGTCAACCTGCAAATAATCTTCAATGTTCTCTTCCTGTTTTTTAACTTCCTTTGGTTTTTCCTGAACAATATTATTTTTCGCCTCTTCTTTGTTCTTCATATTCACAAAACCAATCACACCGGTAATTCCTGAAAGAAAGAGGAATGGTATCATCGGCAATCCGGGGATGACGGCAAAAACCATCATCGCACCCGAAGCGATCATGAGCGCTTTATGATTGCCGAATATCTGCCCTTGAACTTCTTGATCAAGTTTATTGCCTGATGCACTTCGCGTAACAACCATACCGGCAGCAGTTGCAATAATCAGTGCGGGAATCTGCGTTACCAGACCATCGCCAACGGTGAGTAACGTGTAATTCTTCAGTGCTTCAGTAAACGACATATTGCGCTGTGCCATGCCGATAATAAAACCACCGAGAATATTTACGAAATTGATAATGAGTCCTGCGACAGCATCACCGCGGACAAATTTACTTGCGCCGTCCATTGCGCCGTAAAATTCTGCTTCACGGGATATTTGCAGGCGGCGGTTACGTGCTTCGGTCTCGCTGATCAGCCCGGCATTCATGTCGGCATCGATTGCCATTTGTTTTCCGGGCAGTGCATCCAATGTAAACCGTGCGGCAACTTCAGAAATTCTACCGGAACCTTTGACGATCACAATGAATTGTATCACTACAAGAATGATGAAGATGATAAAACCGACAACGTAATTCCCGGCAACAACAAACGAACCGAACGATGTGATCACTTCCCCGGCATACCCTTCACCAAGGATCAAACGTGTGGATGCAACATTAAGCGATAAACGAAATATTGTTAAAACCAACAACAACGCCGGAAACACTGATATTTCCAGCGGATTTGTGATATAGAGAGACACCATTAAAATCAGTATTGCAATTGCAATATTCGTTGCAAGCAACACATCTAAAATGATTGGCGGTAACGGAATGATCATTAATCCAATAATGAAGATAACCGCAACTGCCAGTACGATATCACTGTTATTTCCAATAGCACGGAGAATAGGACTTTTCATAAATGAAACTGACATTGACTGATTTGTTTTCATAATGATTAACGTGCTTGCTTAAGTTTGTAAATGTACGCCAGAATTTGTGCAACGGCCTGGAATAATTTTTCCGGAATTTGATCACCTATCTTTACCGATTTAAATAACGCCTGAGCTAACGGTTTATCTTCTACGATTGGAACTCCATTTGCCTTGGCAATCTCTTTTATTTTCAATGCAATCAAATCTGCTCCTTTTGCAACAACATTGGGAGCGGACATTTTTTTTGTGTCATATTTCAATGCTACCGCAAAGTGGGTTGGGTTTGTTACGACCACATCCGCTTTCGGCACATCGGTCATCATTCTTTTATAAGCGATCTGTCGTTGTATCGTTTTAATCCGTCCTTTGATCTGCGGATCACCTTCAGACATCTTATACTCATCTTTGACCTCTTGTTTTGTCATTCGAAGGTTCTTCTCAAATTCAAAACGCTGATACATATAATCGAAACCGGCAAGAGCAAAGAAAATGAAACCAACTTTGATGACAATTTCCGTCATTGCAGAGATCATAAACTGGGCAATGCTCATAACGTCGGAATCTACTAAAGAAATTGAGTCGATAATCACTTCATCAACGATGAGATATGTGATGAAACCAACAACGGTAATTTTGAGCAATCCCTTTCCGATTTCAACCGCTGAATGCATTGAGAACATTATGCGTTTTATTCCTGTCAATGGATTCAACTTCTCCCATTTCAGTTCCAATGCTTTGGGAGAGAACATAAATCCAACCTGCGCGAAATTTGAAATGATACCAATGAGCATCATTGATCCCATTACGGGAAGCAGTGACACTGCCAAAAAAGCAAACACCGTATAGATCAATTCGGTAATGGAAGTGATTGTCACTTCAATAGACGAAAGATGTCCAAGCACCTGTTTGAACATTGCGCTCATTTGCGATACCATCTTTGCACCAAGCGTATACAACGCCAAAAATCCGAACAACAGCATCACTGCCGAATTCAGGTCCATACTTTTTGAAACAGAACCTTTACTGCGCGATTCCTGCCGCTTCTTATCCGACGCAGGTTCAGTCCGTTCATCACTATCTGGTTTATCTGCGGCCATTACAGTAGTCTCATTAATTCAATGATTGAAGATTCAAATGCACTTAAGATTTTTTTGAAAACAAAAGCAATAACCGGAATTGTTGCGATCATTACTATAGCACCAAGTCCGATCTTCAAAGAAAAAATCACGCTGAAAATGTTCATTTGCGGCATTGCTTTGTTCAGAATACCAAGCGAGAGATTTGCGATAAACAACGAGATCAATACCGGTGCAGATATTTTCACAGCAATCACAAACATCTGGCCGGTCAGTAATATCAATTTTTGAATTGCACCTTCCGATATACTCCACATTCCGATAGGAATTATCTTGTAACTGCTGACCAACGCTTCAATGATAAAATGATGGCCGTTCATAAGGATGAAAATCATTAACAAAAACAGATAAAGAATCTCACTTATAACCGGGAATGATGCATTGTTCTCCGGATCGTACATTGTTGCCATCGAAAATCCCATATCATAGCTGATTAAATCTCCGGCATATCGAACACCGCCAAAGATGATCCCCACTGCAAATCCGAGTGAAGCACCAGCGATCATTTCTTTCATTGCAATAATAAATAATGGAAGAAGTTTTACATCAAGAACTACACCTTGAGCGATATTAAACGCAAAAAGAACATATGATAAGAACATCGCCAGAACAACTTTCACCTGCAGCGGAATTGATTGATGACCAAACATCGGAGCAGTTACAAGAACTGCCGATATACGGAGAAAGAGCATTATAAAAAGTATGAATTGTCCAATGTAGATCTCCACTCACTACCTCAGTGTCGGCAGTTGAGAAAAAAGATTGATTGTAAACGATACTAGAACATCCATCATCCACGGAAGTGTCAATACTAGAACTATCGCTATGACGATCACCTTTGGAACGAATGTGAGAGTCACTTCTTGGATTGAGGTTGCCGCCTGCAGTATTGAAATAATCAATCCAACGATCAGCGAAACCAATAATACCGGAGCAGAGATCAATAGCATCGTATACATTGTTTCCCGTATCAAATTAACAACAAAATCTTCTGTCATATTTTTCCCTTAGTGAAAACTGGAGACAATTGAGCCAATAACTAAATGCCAACCGTCGACAAGAATGAACAATAGAATCTTAAACGGTAATGAGACCATAGCCGGAGGTAACATCATCATTCCCATTGCCATGAGAATACTTGCAACAACCATATCGATAATCAGGAACGGAACAAAAAGAACAAAACCCATTTGAAAACCCATGCGTAGTTCACTGATCGCAAACGATGGAATAAGAACGTGAATTGGAATATCATTGCGATTATTTGGTTTGTCCATTTTGTTGAGTTTCACAAACAACGCAAGATCTTCTTCACGCGTTTGTTTAAACATAAACTCTTTTATCGGAATGATCGCTTTTTCGTACGCCTCAGTAACGGTAATTTTATTTTTCATATATGGCTGCAGCGCACTTTCATTCACTTTATCCCAAACAGGGGCCATCACAAAAAATGTAAGGAACATTGCAAGCCCTAGCAGTATCTGCGGTGGAGGCATTTGTGGAGTTCCCATTGCTTGTTTTAGGAAATGAAGAACAACAATAATTCTTGTAAACGCGGTTGTCAGAATGAGTAATGCCGGAGCCAGTGAGAGAATCGTCATTAAGAACAAAATCTGAAGTGTCATCGAAACATCATCAGGTTTTGTAGCCTTCCCTACTTCAATACTAATTTTGGGAAGTGCTATCGGCGACGATTGTGCTGCAACAATGGTACAAAATACAATTGACAGAGAAAGGAGAAGTAATATTTTTTTATTCATGTAAACATAGTATATCCCGCATCCATGCGTTTTTAAAATGGCACTACTCTAAATCCTTTTTTCGAGAAGTGCGGCTCTGCTTTTTAATGATATAATTATTTGATCCAGAGCCGTGGAACACATCATTCAGTTTTGGAAACTGCGTGACAAAACTTTTAGTGCTATCCATGATCGATTGTTTCAACGAAGAGACCGGAACATTTTCTTCAGTAAGATCCTGCATATCTTGATCGTCAAGTTCGCCAAGCAAATGCATCCCTTGTTCGTGAGACGACATCACAAAGACCTTTTTTGATATCTTTACAACATAGATCGCCCGTTTTGGTTGGATAAATTTTTGACCAAGAATTTCGATGGGTACGCTGTTGTTGCGTTTTCCGGGAGCGATCCCAACATATTTTTTAACCACTGCACTGATTGCAACCATGATCACTAATACCGCACTCAATGAAAGCACCATCTGAAGAATCACTGATTCCATATTATCCTCCGATACTCTTTAAACGTTCCATATTATCGATCAAATTTGTGATTCTGATACCAAAGTGTTTTTCAATGACCACTACTTCTCCTTCGGCAACTTTCTTTCCATTCACCAGAATATCCACCGGTTCACTTGCCAGTTTTTCCAGTTCGATAACTGCTCCGCGGTTAAGTTCCAGAATATCTTTGATCAACATTTTGGTCCGTCCGAGTTCAATAGAAACTTGTAGATTGAGATCCATCAACATATCCATTTTAATCTCTTTTTTTTCTCCGGTTGCAGGCTGTTCTATCATATCTTGAGTCTCCATAATATCCCCTATTTTGTATACTTTGTTTAATGATGTAATTTATTGTCACTTTCAATCTGAATAGCAAGATGTCCGTTGGAAACACCGGGTTTACCGTGGAAACGAGTTATGCCCCCGATCTCAATCTGCACATTCCCATTCGCCTGGATATTCGTACGCAGCACATCTCCAATTTCTAATCGGATGAATTCTTCAACGGTAAGTTTTGTTTGACCAAGGATAACTGAGACTGGAATGGATGTTTGCGTGATCTTCGTCATTAACGTGTTGGACCATTCTCGTTTAGATTTTGAAACTTGTAAACTTGTTGATACCGATTGTGTGTTGAGCTTTGCCAGTTCGTCTTCCAATGCAAAGGTCGGAAAACAGACACTCATCATGAATTTTTGTTCACCCAACGTAACTTCGAAAGAGACAAGCAGAACAATTTCATTTGCCGGAGCAACTTGAACGAACTCACCTTCCGTTTCAAACCGATCGATCTGAAACGTTAACGGTGCGATCGTTTTCCAAGCCTTTTGTAATTCAGCAATATTTCTTGTAACAATTCCCTTGATAATGGTTTGTTCAATTTTCGTCAACAACCGTGTTCTTTTTTCTTCACCAATTGTTCCGCCAAGCATACGCGAAATCATAGAAAGCACTAACTGAGAATTCATCTCCATTACTGCCAACGTATCAGATTCCAGTATCTTGAACACATACAAACAGCTTGGACTGCCGATCGAAAGAACATATTCCGAATAAAATATCTGATCGATTGATGCAACTGAAATACTTACTGTTGTCTGTAATTTGGATATCAGAAAAGAACTGAATGTTTCAGCAAAACTTTCATGAATTGCTTGAAGCGTGCGAAGTTGATTCTTTGATAATCTGTTCGGCAGCCGAAAATCAAACGACAGAACATCTTTGGTCGATTTTGAATCGACATGCGGCTGTTCCTGCACAGAGACATCAACAGAACCGCTGTTGATTCCTGCAAGTAGATTGTCAATTTCCTGTTGAGAAAGTATTTCGGCCATGGTCTTATTGAATAATAAACTTGCTGAAATAAATATTTTTGATCTTACCTTTGGTAAGTGTTGAATTCAATTTTTCTAATATCTCTTTTCGTAATAATTCTTTGTACTGAGGCACCGTTAGCTCTTCCAAACCTTTGCTTGTGAGAATTGTATTAAGAATGTCACGCGTTTGAATTTCTTTCGCTTCCAATTCCAATTTCAATTCCGGCGATGGGATTTCCATTCCAACGGTCGTCAATAAAAACCTTGTGCCATTCGTGCCTGCAGGATTAACAATGATGTCTTTGATAACCATTACCTGTGTCTGTTCAGGTACTGCATTTTCTGCCGTAACTTCTTCTTTTGCATGCGGTTGAGCTGACATACCCGGAGCTATAAACTTTGCAAAGAGAAAGTATAGCAGCACGATTTGCACCAATATGATTGGAATGCTGATGATCAATATCTTTTTAATGTTTAGTGGTTCTGATTTAGGTGCTTCCGCTGGTGCGGGAGTTGTTGTAGTTCCGGTGGTTTCTTTTGCCATACATAATTCTCCTTTTTACATAATGCTATTGTGCAAAGGCTATGCCACAGGAGAAACTGATTAATGGGCTATTTTGTGGTTATTTTGAGAGGAAATCGATGAGATTTAAAGGAAAGCAATTAATCGAATGGCCAATATT
>DMPG01000046.1:0-882 GCA_003456055.1 Bacteroidota bacterium
GCGCAGCATTTTTCCGGCAGATGGATCAACGACCGCAACCAGACATTGTGGTGTTCATGGACGGTGCTTGGAAAAAAGAGACTATATTTTGCCGGCGACTCAGGATACTGTTCTCATTTTAAAAATATCGGAAAAAAATTCGGTCCGTTCGATCTAACAATGATTCCTATCGGTGCATATGATCCAAGAAAGCTGATGAAGCCGGTGCACATGGATCCCTCAGAAGCAGTCCAGACATTTCAGGATGTGCGCGGGAAAAAGATGCTTGGCATTCACTGGGGAACATTCATCTTAGCTGATGAGCCGATGGATGAACCGCCAAAAAAACTAATGAGTGCGGTTGAAGAACAGAAACTTTCGAAAGAAGATTTTTGGACACCGAAACTTGGCGAGACGAGAGAGTGGTAAAGATTTTTTTGCCACAAATGGCACAGATTTTATAAATAATTTCATTAAAATCTGTGGCAATGTTCTTACATTGATTTATTTTGGATGATGAAACTTTGACGCCGCAACAGACAACGCACCGATCAACGATCCATAAATTCCCCCCACGAACGGACTTGAAACGAACAAGAACCATTGCGGGGAAAACGCATTTGTAAAATGTTCTAACTCCGCCGCGTGTGAATTGTGCTGCACATAGAGAGAAAAGAATGCGATCTGAACCATCGCATTTGAAAGTCCCATTCCAACGCCTGCTAAAACTCCGTGAAGAAAGATCTTATGTGTTGTTGTCCGCGCAATAAGCAGAGCGGAAGCCAATGCGATCGCGATCCACAACAGCAGTTCATAATTCTGCGTATAACCGAATAATGATGCTGTTCCCATCAGTAGACCGAACAGCGAGAATAAATAAATGTTAGTCCACTTCAATGGATT
>DMPG01000046.1:970-8265 GCA_003456055.1 Bacteroidota bacterium
TGTTCTCGTTTTTCCTGAGCGATGGAAATAAGAAGCGGCTTGATCAAGCTGTCGCCGATCTGACGAATGGTGCGTTCGTACAGTGCGATGCTTTCATTCTCCCGTTCAATAAGCCGTTCTACCATTTGGGTAACGGATGAGTACTCTTCTTTCGTTTCCATAAATTCCTCTGAAGATATTATGACAACAGCGGTAATATTTTACGAACATCATCTTGATACAACAATACTTTTTCTCCGACATGCATTTGAATCGAATCAATCATTGCTTCCAGCGGGATCATCAATTCGTGTGCAATAAATGCGGCAACAGCGCTGGTTGTTGCGCGCTGCGGGGTGCACAATGAACGAAGCGGCACGCGATACAGTTTTGCCGTCGTTACGATTTCGGGAAGGGAATCTTCCATAATAATGACGGTCTGTTTATTACTGCGGGAAAGAGTTCCATTCACCGTTACTTCTTTTAATCCTTCGGCAGACGAAATGATGACAACATCAGGCACGTCGATTCCTGTATAATAGATTTCGTCGCTGCTTACAACAACTTCCGACAGTGAGAATCCCGAACCTTGCGTAACAGGATTGTCATTTTTCTGTGTTGCGTGAAGACCGCACAGGATTCCGGCGCGCATCAATAAGTATGAGGATAACTGCACTTTTTCTCCTGCCGTTCCGGCAATTACCCAACGGCGAGTTCCGCGCAGCGAAGAAATATATTTCTGCGTCAACGAATCATTTTTTATTTTCGACGGACGACCCAACACTTTGGATTTGTATTCTTCGCAAAATTCTTTTCGTTTGAATACGGTCGGCAGTGTTGCGGCATTATGCTGATCGGCCATGGTTTGAATTATTTTTCCGTCGATCTTATTCTTCCCGATCGCAAATTCGGTGCAGAGTTCCACAATTTCTACCAACGCAAAACCGGGATGTGCGATCGCATCGGCGATGACGGTTGTCAGATTTTTATCGGTTGCCGAAATGCTGGTCACATATTCCGCGCCGCAGCTTTTGATCATCGCGCAAATATCCATCGGCGGGACAATATTTCCCTCCGGCGTTGTCGGCGTAATGAATTCCAACGGAGAGAATCCGGAATTTTGTCCCCCGGTCATTCCATACAACATATTATTGGCAACAAGCACGGTTACATCAACATTCAATAATGCGGCATTGACAATATGAAGCAAGCCGATCGTTGCGCCGCCGTCGCCAATGACGACGACAGTTTTTAATTTTGAATCGTTCAAAATACCGTCGGCAAGTTCAACGCCGGTTGCAAACGCAGTAGAGCGGCCGTGTGTTGTATGAAATGTATGCGGAGAAACAAAAAGAGCATCGAGAATTCCAATGCACCCAATGTCACTGACGATACAGACTTTTTTCGGATCGAGTTGAAGCGACGATAATGCGTTGTCAAGATTGTGAACGTAATGATGGTGTCCGCATCCCTTACAGAACGGGAACGAAACAGAATCTTTTAAAAATGTTGTTGACTGTGCGGTTGTCATAATATTATGCTCTCCAGAATATCGTTTGGGGTGATCATTGTACCGAGCGAGTTGATTCCGATAACCGTTGTATCGGTGAACAAATGCTGAATGACCGATCGATATTGTCCTGTAAGATTTTCTTCTGCAACAAAAACGGTGTGAACTCCGCGAGCAGCTTTTTTCAAAAGTATTTCAGGAATTGGAAAGAGCGAAATTACATTCACCAATCGCACGCGCATACCCTGCTCGCGTGCCCGCTTCACCGCTTCGCGTGCAGTTCGTGCGGTGATCCCGAAACTGATGATCAGGATATCTGCATTCGGATCGTCATCCGTTTTGATGAACGCCATTTCTTCTGCGCGCGATGTGATCTTTGTTTGAAGATGGCGAAGGACTTCGATCGTTTCAGGGGAATTTTTTTGCAACGATCCCTTTTTATCGTGCGCTGATCCAGTGATTGTTGTTTTGTGTTCGCCGCCGACAGGAGAGAAAAGGGGAACATCCGATGATGTTTTGAAATCGTATGTCTTGAATCCGTTCGCACTACCGCTGTCCGGTTGCTTTCGATAATTGATTGGGGAAGAAACGAGTGAATCAAAATCTACATCTTCGGACATCATTCCAATTTCCTTATCGGAAAGCACAATGACCGGTGTTCGAAGTTCTTCCGCCCAGAACATTGCTAGCGATGTCACTTCAAAACATTCCTCTGCTGTGCTCGGTGCAAATATTGGAATCGTATACGCGCCCGATGTGCAATATTCTGTCAACAAAATATCTCCCTGTGCACCTTGTGTGGCGCCGCCGGTGCTCGGTCCGAGCCGCTGAACGACTGCAATGACTACAGGAAGTTCTGTCATCAATGCGTATTGAACAGTTTCGATCATCAATGACCAGCCGGGACCTGATGTCGCGGTCATCGCTTTTGCGCCTCGCGCAGACGCGCCAATGCAATATGCGAGGGCAGAGATCTCATCCGGCGAACTGATCGCAACGCCGTTATGTTTGGGAAGTTCTTCGATCATCGATTTATAGATTCCCGATGCGGGAGTGATCGGATATCCGGCAAAGAATTGGCAGCCGGCATGCAATGCACCTTCGGCAATCATTTGATTACCGGTGCGTATTTTGATTGATGTGCTCATAAATTCATTTTCATAAGTTATTTACATCAACAAGTATCAAAAACCGTGCTATGAGTTTATGATAGTTTTCCTTTGAAAAAAACGAATTTTGAGGGAAAATTTATTGAGGATAGGAAAGCAGAATAAAGATTGCGAAAAGTGGGAAGGTAAATCAGAGAAGAAGGTATGCTATGAATACATCTGCAAAACAGGATTTATTCATTCAATGGAATAAAAACCATCAATATTCTTTTCTGTTTGCATACACGTTCATCATCAATCCCGCAACCATCATGTAAGAAACAAGCGACGAACCGCCGTAACTCAAAAATGGAAGCGGAATCCCTATCACGGGCATTAATCCGACTGACATTCCTATATTCACAAAGACATGAAATGCAAAGAGGCAAGTGAATCCAATTGCAAGCAGACTTCCAAATTTATTCTTTGCTGTTGATGCAAGATGCACACCATGAAACAACAATACTGAAAACAATCCGAGTACCACAATCCCGCCGAGAAGACCAAACTCTTCTCCGGGAACGCAGAAAATAAAATCGGTCCATTGTTTTGGAATGAAGCTTAACTGCGTTTGTGTTCCACGCATGAATCCTTTTCCAAAAAGGCCGCCGGAACCGATCGCAACCTTTGCCTGAATGACATTGTATCCGGCACCGAGCGGATCGTTGTTTGGATCCAGAAATGTTGCGATACGTTTTTGCTGATACAGCGGAAGTTTTTCATATACGATCTGTACAAAAAATCCGATGACAACATTTGCACCGAATACGATGACTGCAAAGAAACGATTCTCATCGCGAAGCTTATAGAGACCGGCACCAAGGAGAATCAGAACGATCAAGAAGGGAGTAGTGCCAAAGATAGAAGCCGCAGCAATGAACGCCGGAGCAATGATAATGATAATAAGAAATTTTGATGCACCCGCCCAGTAGAGAACCGGAATGAACATTGCAAGAAAGGTGAGCGCTGTTCCAAAATCCGGCTGAAGCATGATCAATGCAATCGGAAGCGCCACGATCGCGCTTGTCTTTACAAGATCTTTCAGATCGGTCGCCTTCACGTCGCTTTGACTTAAGAATGATGCGAGCGCAAGCATTGTGGTGATCTTTACGAACTCCGACGGTTGAATGCCAAGTCCCGCAAAACCAAGCCAGCTTTGAGAACCGTATACACGTTTTCCGGCGAACAACACAAGAACCAACAGAGAGAGTGATGCAAAGAAAATAGTAAGTGCATTCCGTTGCAGCCATCGTAAAGGGAGAAGCATCATTGACAGCATTGCAAAAAGACCAATTACTGCCCACAAAAGCTGTCGATAAAAATCGCGCCCAGCATAGGCATCAAAGGTTGCACTGTATATGGAAAGCAGTCCAATGCCTGTTAGTGACAGCACACAGAAAAAAATCCTGCGGTCAAAATATTCTTTTAAAAATGAATTCATGCTATCATGGTATTAACTGTTACACTAAAAAAATTGATCATGCAGTGCTGTTCCTCATAAATTCAATAGTGCGGTAATTCTCAATTTTCCGCTACCGGTTCTTCGTCAGGAAGATTCGGTTCCAGCTTCATCGGTCTCTTACTGTATCGGATGATCTCCCCGTACAAAAATTGTTCCATACATAGACCGGCGATCGGTGCGGCGAATGCTCCGCCGTAACCGACATTCTCCACTAATACACAGATCGCGATCTTTGGATCCTCGAATGGAGCAAACCCGATGAACCACGCATGAGATTTTCCATGAGGATTTTGCGCCGTTCCGGTTTTACCCGCAACTTCTATTCCTGGAACGCGTGATGCCGCACCGGTTCCGCCGGGAGCCATAACAACACGCCGCATTCCTTCACGCACAAGTTCCCACGTATGATCGGAAAGTGTAACTTCGCGGTGATCCACTTTAACTTCGGAGAATTGTTTCGTTCGTTTATTGTAAGTCCTATTGAGTGCGTGCGGCTGGTAAAAATTTCCTTTGTTTGCAAGCATTGCAGTATAGTTTGCCAATTGCAGCGGCGTTACGCCGACTTCTCCCTGACCAATTCCGAGACTGATGAGATATCCTTGCGTCCACTTTCCTTTGCCGTGAATCCGGTCATAATAATTTCGGTCGGGCATCAAACCGGAATTTTCTTCGGTGATATCCACCTTCGTTTGTTTTCCGAATCCGAATTTTTTTCCCATCTCGCTCCATTCGTCCAGTCCAACCTTCAGCATTAATTGATAAAAAAATACGTTGCATGATCTGTGAATTGCATCAACGACGTTCACCGTTCCGTGAACGTGTTCGCATTTGAAGATCTTGTTTCCATATCGGAACGATCCCGGGCATGTTACCTTCCAATTTTCGTCGATGATTTTTTTATCAAGTGCAGTAAGCGCAAGAAGCATTTTAAATGTTGAACCCGGCGGATACCGTGTGAGTGTTGCGCGATTGTATAAAGGGATTCCTTCGTCGGTGTTCAATGCACGCCACACATCCGGCGGAGTTGTTCCGCTAAAGATGGAAAGATCATAATCCGGTTTGCTGACGAGTGCGATGATTCCGCCATTGCGCGGATCGATAGCAATGACCGCACCTCGTCTGCCGTTCAACAACGATTCTGCCATTGCCTGCACGTCACCATCAATTGCAAGATGAAGATCGACACCGTCAACAGGAAGAATATCATGTTTACCATTGTCGAACGTTCCGATGATCTGTCCTTTTGCGTTCTGTGAGATGAACTCCCATCCTTTTTCACCGCGAAGCAGTTGTTCGTATTTTGCTTCAATTCCCGTGCTGCCGATGATGTCGGCGGGTTGATAATAATCTTTTTGTTTCTCCAACTGTACATCAGAAATCTCTTTTGCATAACCGAACAAATGACTTCCATGCGCGGCGGCGGGGTAAAACCGTTTTGATTCCATCTGGATCTCTACGCCGTATAACTTATCCTTATGTTCTTCGAGCATAGAAAGTTCAGCGAACGAAATATCACGTTTGATGCGGGTTGGTATGAATGCATTGTACTTTCGTCCGAGACGGATCTTTTCCAGTATCATTTCTTCCGGCATCGAAAGGATTGTCGTTAACAGGGGAAGATTTTTTTTGTCAAAATCCACCGGCGTAAGCATAACACTATAGGAAGGACGGTTGTCAATGAGTAGTTTTCCTTTTCGGTCGTACACATACCCGCGGATAGCAACCTTGGGAACATTACGGATGGAATTTTCTTCTGCTTCTTTTCCGTACAGTTCTGCATTGAGATATTGAAGTTGGAATAATCGAAGAAACAGAATTGCAAACCCCGCAGCAAGTACAATGCGAACAATGAAACGTCGATCTGCAGAGCCAAAATCATCAATCATAGATCATCGAAGCAAAGGTTTGCGTGAATGAATGAACATCGGAATGGAAGCAACTAATGTTGTGTAGAGCGCAGAGAATATTCCGAATCGAAAGATCGCTGTGAACAATCCAACATCGCTTCCCTGAGTGAAAATGATAAAATAAATCAGATTGTGAACGACCGATACAATACCGACAATGATCAAAAACTGATAGTTGGCGAGATTCATCTGAGTCTTATTCTCATTATAGAAATATCCCGCAAGAAATCCTGCGATCGTTTTTGATAATGCAGACAGTCCAAGAAATTGTCCGCTCACCAGATCCAAGAGCAGACCGATTGCGAAGCCATACACAGTCGCAGTAATCTGTCCTTCAGTTATTGCGATATACACGATCCAGATCATCATGATATCCGGAATGATGTTCGCAATGGATGTAAAATTGACGATGGTCGTTTGCAGCGCAATAAGGAACAACGTTATAATAGCAAGACGTACGTGTTTTGGCATTGGAATGACGGGTAACAGAACGGATTAAAGATTTTTTCTAAATTACTGCAAATTGCATCAAGAAGCAAAAAATAGCACTGTCATAGCGCTGTTTTTGGAAAAAATTCGAGTTGTTTTAATAGTGCAGAACATACCGGCGTTTACGTAAAACTGTACTTGCATCTTGCTAGAAGTTTCCTAACTTTAGCTATCATATGAGCACAGTATTCAAACACCTTGATGCACCAAACGAGAAACTCTTCTTTTCCCGCAACGATCCATCCGATCTACGAATGGGGGATAGTACACTGCGTGGTGAAAGAAACTTTGCCGATGAGGTGAGGGTGGGAATCATAGGAGTTCCGACCGATGAAGGAGTGAAACGGAATGGAGGACGCATTGGCGCAAAAGCTGGACCAGATGCGATCAGAACCGAATTTTATAAACGAACCTCATTTGTGATTGGAAAGGAAAAATCTCCTTCGATGGTGCCCGTGTTTGATTTTGGTAACATCAAGATCGGGAAGACTCTCGAAGAAACGCATGGCAGACTTTCGGAAGTTGTTCACTCTCTGGTCTCTGCAAACATTATTCCTATCGTGCTAGGCGGCGGACATGATATTGCGTATCCGAACTTTGCCGGTTTTTCTAAAGGGAAGCAAACCGTCGGCGTGATCAATATTGATACACATTTGGATTATCACAAACCAATTCCGAAACGAAACAGCGGAACATCATTTCGGCAAATGCTGGATCAGCATCAAAGTCCATTGAACGCAATGAATCTTGTGGAGATCGGGACCCAATCCTTTGCAAATTCGGTTGATCATTATTCAGAG
>DMPG01000046.1:8293-12292 GCA_003456055.1 Bacteroidota bacterium
GCCTACGAACTCGCTACATCATCATCCGATTCACTCTATATCAGTTTCGATCTGGATGCTGTGCACAGTACCGATGCTCCCGGTGTCAGCGCATCCCTTCCAACCGGATTGACAGCGGAAGAATTTCTCACTGCCGCATTATTTGCAGGTAAAAGACGGAAGACCAAACTGATTGATATTGTTGAGATGAACCCCAAATACGATGTTGACGGGCGAACGGCAAAACTCGCCGCTTTGGCGATGATGTATTTTCTCACCGGTGTTGCCAACCGATAACAAAATCTCACACAAAGACACAAAGAAAATAAAAAAGTGCGTCATTCCGTTATGCTCTGAAACGGGATCTGCCTGTGTGTTGGATATTGTAATGAGAGATGGCTTCTAGTACTAAAGTTTATTAGCAACACGCAAAATCTTCTCCATCGTACGACCTTTTGCCAATTCATCCACCAGCTTATCCAAATAGCGCACCTGTTGTGTCAATGGATTTTCGATTTCTTCCACTCTGTATCCGCAGATTGCTCCGGTAATGAGGTGAGCATTGGGATTTATCGTTGCGCCCTGAAAGAATATTTTAAACGTAACTTTTTTCTCAATGAGTTCTTGCAGCTTTTTTTCATCAAAACCGGTCAGCCACTCAATTACTTGATGCAATTCTTTTTTCGTTCTCCCTTTTTTCTTTACTTTTGTTAAATACATTGGATAGACAGAGGCGAATGTCATTGTTTCTATACGCTCATCGTGTTCAGATGTTGTTTTCATTTGTCAAGTTTTTTAAACCATTTTTGAGCCGAAGATCTGCGGTGCGGACAGCCGGGCCAGCAGCAAGGTTGACGTTTTCCTTCTGATAATTCTTCCAGCATACGCTGAATGTGCTCTGCTCTCGTTTCCGATTTTTTGACAATCGTAGTCCAACAAATCCATTCGTTGCGCTGAATGGGCGTAAGGTTATTCCATCGTTCTAGTATATCAGCATCGGCTTTCAATGCCTTTTTCATATCGTCAGGCACTTCGTGCAGAACTCCTTCGGCTATTTTTGTCTTAGTCATTTTCTTTTTATTTGTTATTTCAATCGTTCCAAAACGCCTTTTCGCTTCACAATATTTTTATAGTCCCACTGAATTTCTTTAGACTTTTTCAACCAACGTTTCAGTTCTTTGGTTTTAATATCTGAAACGGCATTGTAGAAAACAGAAGCGTCTTTAAATTTTTTACCGACCACGTTCAATTGTTCTTCGTCAAAACCTGCTCCGCTCCAAAACATTAAACGCCAGCCCGCTTTCTGTTCACTGTATCCAACGATTGGATTACCGTCCAGGAACCAAACTGGGTGACCGTGCCAAATTTTGCTTTCTGCTTTCGTCAGTCGACTGTCAATGGTTGCGGCAAGAAGAGCGCAAATGTCTTTGTCAGCCTTTGTTTGTTTGTCGTTATATGTTTGAATGTCTGTGTTCATCGTCGTTTGGTTAATGGCGGTGTTATTCTCGAATATTATTTTCTCTTATTGATTACAAATATCATTGCTGAGGAAATAACAGACATTACTCCAGCACTAATGATAAGTGAATTCTCTTTTTGTAAAATTCCAATAACGAAGTCGCCCACAAACATGACGAAAAAGAAAATATATGCAATGGTCAGCATAGGAATTGATTTTTTCCATGTCGCAACAGCAAAGATAACACCTAGTGCAAATTGCCGGGCATCCCACATATAAACTAGGTAGTCAACTCCCTTTGCGGTAAGGTCAACGGTCTCCAGCATCGTTTGTGGAAAGAAACTTAATTGTACGCTTACCGCAAGTTCCATTACTGCAAAAAGTCCTGATACGATAAGTATCCATTTTGACAAAGATTGTTTTTCTTCGGTCATAATTTAAATTCCTTTTTTTGTGATCTGTTTGCTGTCGACACTGACAGGCAATACCAATGTTGACTGCTTGATTTTTTCAGCTTAAGGGTTTGATAAGTTGTTTATGATAAATCTAATTCCATGAACAATAGATACTGTCTAAATTCTTCGGGAATTTCAACCTCAGGATAAACTGGAATGTCTTTAAAACCAAAACTTCGGTAAAGTGCATGAGCGGCTTCCATGAACTTTGGACTATCCAGCCGCACCTTCTTGTACCCTGTTTCTTTTGCAGCATTTATTAAGGATCGAAGTATTGCTCGTCCTGCTCCATTGTTCCTGAACGATGGGTTGACATACATTCGTTTAACTTCACCTATTTCTTTATTTATACTTTTTAGACATCCTATTCCACAGGGAGTATTATCAATACGGGCAAGCATTAGACGTCCATACGGCGGCAGGAATTTATCGATCATTGCAATGTCTTGTTCAACTTGTTCATTCGGATTATGCGGATGCACACCATAGAGCATTTGCATGTTGTCGTTTCCCCACGTTAGATAATCTGTCCATAATTTTCGGATAAATATAATGTCATTGGGCAGTATGGCATCACGAATTTCAACAGTAGAACTATTATTCATAGTATTGTATTTAAGATTTTAGAATCAATTGTCAAAGTTGTTGGTTCTTGAGAGCTTTGCTATTAACGGTTTGCAGGTTTGCAATGGGCGGGCTTTTCAGCACAAATGTTTATGCGGAGTATGAAACCCCGCATATCGCAAATGTGCTTTTATCTGCTGCCATCCTTTTTCTGTTTATTCAAATTACAAATCAGGTCGAAACGATTTACTTTCTATTTTCTAAATTAGTTATTATGGTCTTCACTTGCTCA
This sequence comes from Bacteroidota bacterium, assembly GCA_003456055.1. GTDB lineage: Bacteria > Bacteroidota > Ignavibacteria > UBA10030 > UBA8401 > UBA8401. The sequence goes on from DMPG01000046.1 coordinate 11,043, forward strand.
TTATTTGGCACTAATTGCAATTCCATTTTATAGTATTTTAAAGCACTTATTTTATCACCTGATTTTAAATATGCTTCGGCCAAACTATCGTAAGTGTTTGCAACCTTTGGGAAAAGTTCAACATTGAGTTTAAAGAGGTCAATAGCAATATCTACTTTGTTTCCGTTAAGAAACTGGTATCCGAAAAAATTTAAAAAGCGGTCGTCATAAGGTAATCCAGCTTGTTCAGCTAATTTATCTACATTGACTTTCACATATTCAATTCCCTTTTCATTAATAATTTTATAAAGAGAAAGTCGGAAGGGCAATTCTAATGGTGGATAAGGTTCATCCTTAATAATTGAATTAATTCGTGGAGCAAGTTCATCAGCAATATTTCCCGCATTTGCCATTACAACAAATGCAAATCCGTTTTTATCATTATAACATATTGTTGAGTTCCAAAAGGGAGTACCTCCAGCAAACATTCCGCTTTCATATTTTTTCTTTGAAGGTAAAGTGCTTTTCTGCTTTGCTTCTGTGAATTTTAATAAATTACTAATATTTGTGTAGATACCTCCTGCAGGCGTGCTATTTGAGATTTCATCAAAACTAATTTTATTTCCCTCAAAATTAATTTCAGTTCCGTAAGCACGATTTATTTGTTTTGCTTTTTCCTCTTTGGTGTAGTATATATTTTCCAACCCTAATGGCTTTACGATTCTATCAGTAAGGTTCTTTTCATAGCTCTCGTTGGTTATTTTTTCAATTAATGCTCCTAATACAACGTAACCCGAATTGGAATATTCCTGACTTGTTCCAGGCTCAAATAGAAGTGGTGCTGTCTTAATAATATCAATCAGCTGCGCTAATGTAAAATCTTTAAATTGAAGCTCTTCAAATTTAGGGTCTTGTAAATAATCCCCTAATCCAGCTTTCATATCTAGAAGCTGTTGGATAGTGATTTTATTCCCTATTTCAATTGGAAATATATCAATGTATTTGCGTAGGCTGTCTGTATATGAAAGTTTATTTTCATATACTAATTGATGAATAATTTCCTCGGTAAATTGTTTGTTAAGGGAGCCGATATTGAATAATGTCTTTTCGTCAATAGATCTTTTAGTTTTCCAATCAGCAAATCCAAATTGTTTGTAATAAATATTTTCACTGTTGTGAGAAATAACTACCTGCCCTGAGAATATCCCCTTGGCAAAAGCATCATTCAAAAGTGAATCAACTTTCTGAGAAATGTTTTTGTCACTTTGTTG
>DMPG01000003.1 GCA_003456055.1 Bacteroidota bacterium
TGGTATGTTATTGATCATTCAAGATCTCATTCCATTCGCTTGCAGCTTTATCCAATGCTTCTGTTGTTGAAATATTTTTTAAACATGCACGTTGTATTGCTTCATCAAATGAATCGCGGAGTTTATCAAAATTCTGGTGGAGCAGATATTTTCTTAATCTTCCGGCGTTCGGTAATTCTTTCGCACCAAGATTTCTCCCGTTTGTCATTAGCTTACCATCCTGCATTTTAAAAAATGTATCCTGCAGAGCTTCTACAACAGATGGATATGTGGTGGTCAGTTTACAAAATGCCAATTGATTCTTTGGGTTTGTAACAAAAAGAGCAAAATCAGCAGCGGCTTTCTTATGTGCACTTGTCGAAAGGACTGAAATAGACATAGCAGCAAGTTCATGTCTTCCTGTTTTGCCCACAATTGGTGGAGCGACTTCTGTTTTATCATAAATTCCAGGGGCATTGGTTTTAATCCGCTTCAAAAATACCGGACCGGTAAAGATCATTGCAACTTGTCCGGATTGATACGATTCTACAATGGTCGATCCCGGTTTAATGATCGATTCACTTTGTAAATATCCTTTTTTGTATAGTTCCACCCATTGATCGATGACGCGGACACTTTGTGGGGAATTGAAAACCGCTTCGGTCATTTGCTCATTGGTCATGTCAATTCCCTCAGAACCAAGCATCATCGGCAAATAACTGTCTTTGCCAATATTCCAAAAGAAAGCAAATTTCCCTGTTCTGTCTTTATACGATTTTATGAAAGCAATCAATTCATCAAATGTTCTTGGCACATCCTTTTCGGAAAATCCTGCTGAGTTCAAAAGATCTTTGTTATAGATCACCACATACGAATTAAGGTACCACGGAAGAGCGACAATGTTGTTATCGAATGTGCAAAGCGCAAGTGCATTAGGAAGAAACTGATAGTTATTTTTTTTCACCTCCTCCGACAGATCGGCAAGCGCTCCCATTCCATTGAACTTTGCAAGGAAGTCTGCAGAAAGATTAACAACATCCGGTGCATTTCCTGCAACTGCCGAGGAGAGCAGTTTTTGGATTGCGGCATCATACGGTACATCAACCCATCGGATTTTGATGTTCGGGTGATCAAGTTCGTATTCCGATATCAACGAATTGAAATAATCATTAAATGTCGGAGATAATTGAAGGGTCCAAAATTCAATGGTCGTTCTCGTATCCTGTTTACTGCAACTGAACAGAAAACAAATCAGGAGCAGCATTATTTTTTTAGGGATGTCCATTATCTGATCAATAATATTTTTTTCCGCTGCACGCTGCCGCCATATTCTAATTGAGAAAAATAAACTCCTGAGGATTGCGTGGAAGCAATAAATCGTAATTGATAATTTTGTTTCCCTTCCACCTCTCCATTATACAATGTTACGATCTCTTGTCCAATGCTGGAAAAAATCTTAAGAACTGCATGGCCATTTTCCGGGACTGAAAATTCAATGTTCGTTGACGGATTAAATGGATTGGGATAATTTTGATTCAATTCGTATCGCGGATTCAGTTCAGATTTCTTGAAATCGATTGAAGTAGGAATTGTTTGAATAAAGTTGTACACGGTTGAAAACACAGCTTCTTCGACCTCATAGAATGCACTTTTGCTTCCGAAAGCGTACGCACCATCTTTCCCATTCGTTATAAAGACAATACCGAATTCATTATTCTTTGCTTCGCAGTATGCGTCGCTGATAAGACCGTAGGCTTCTCCGGGATGCCCTGCCATTATTTTTCCGGAAACAACAATATCTCCATTGGTAGCATTTGTCGTAATATGAGTTCCTAATCCCCAACTGCGGAAAAGTCCATAATAATTATCTCCGTTACTACCATTGAATGTCCAGACAGGGGTATTCATTAATGTTGCCGTTGAATCATTTAATACACTCACGCCCTTATAAACCCCGCCGTTCATTCTTGCAATCATGAATTTTGATAAATCTTTCGCTGAAACTCGAAGATTTCCTTGCGGTCCAAATACCGACCCGTTTGAACCGATGACATAGTTGCTGTAATCCCGCGGAGTCGGAAAAATGCCTTTGTAGTTATCTGCTTGTGCCATCCATTGTCCACCTGATGTTCGATACAGAACTGCAAGATTATTCAGATTATGAAGATCATCTACGTTAAAACTCGCTTCTAAACCCAAAGGATCAAAAATATGTTTTTTACAATATAGGTCAAATCGCTCTCCGGAAATTTTTTCAACAAGTGTTCCAACAATTCCAAATCCCATGTTTGTATAGGTGAAATATGTTCCGGGTTTACGGTTCAGCCACATATCGCTTGAATAGTATGCGCCGTTTGATACAAGAACTGAAGAAATTAAAGGAGGAGGATTAGAACTTGTTGCAGAAAGAAATTTATTATATCCGGAACCATCTTGTACTGTTGCTGTATGAGAAAGGACCATTCGATATGTGATCGGATCATTTGGGTAATTTGGATTACGCAGAGTAAATCCGATTGTCGAACTGATATCGTCATCAAGTTTAAATTTCCCCTGCTCATATAATTGCATCAAAGCAGTCGCCGCAACCGTTTTAGAAATTGATGCAATCCTGTACGTAGTGCTGTCTGTAACAGGAATCGATCGTGCGATATCAGAAAAACCAGCACTTCCGGTTGCAAAAATTGCATTGTTCCTG
>DMPG01000312.1 GCA_003456055.1 Bacteroidota bacterium
ACAATTGCAAAGATAATGTATGTCTGAACTTTTCCGGTTTGAACTGTCCGCAAAAATCTTCCGGAAATTCCTGCTGTAAAGGCTGTAAAATTTACCAGACCATCGACAACAATTGAATCGAACTTGCTGCTGACCACTGCGATGAATTTTGTCACATATCCTGCACCGTTCACAATACCGTCAACGATCGCCCCGTCGAACCACGCAAGGATCTTTGCAATTCCCATCGTTGCCGCAACAAATGTTGCATCATACAATTCATCGAAATACCATTTGCGATAGAGAAATGTATGGACCGGTTTGAGTGCTTTTTCGAAAGCGTCTGCAGAGATCTTTTTCCAGAAATATGTTACAAATGCAAGAAGGATTCCGAGTCCGGCAATACCAACTGAAAGGATCATTGCCAGATTGTGTTGATGATGGATCTCTTCCACAAATTCTTCCGTCGGCGTTGAAGCTACTGCCGCTGGAACAACAACTTCTGGATAAGACANNCGGGGTTGAAGCAACAGCTGCCGGAACAACAACTTCCGGATACGCCATTTTCTCAAAGAACCATCCCTTACTTGCGGAAAGTGGATTAAGCGAGAAGAAGAAAAAGAATGAGAGTGCAGCAAGAACCATCAACGGAACGGTCATTACTCTTGGCGATTCATGAATATGATCTAGACGTTCTTTGTTCTGGTGTTCGCCCATGAAAGCAACGATCAACATTCGGAACATATAGAATGCGGTCATCCCGGCAACTAAGAATCCAATGATTGGAATTAATGAATGTCCTGTGAAATGCGAGAATGCCAACGTGCCTGCAAGAATTTCATCTTTACTTAAAAAACCTGATGTTAATGGAACGCCTGAAATTGCAAGTGTGAAGATTAAAATTGTCCAAAACGTGACAGGCATTTTTGATTTAAGTCCGCCCATAAAACGAATATCCTGTGCATCAGTGTGATGATCATTTTGATGATGAAGTGCATGATGCATTGCGTGAATGACAGAACCCGAAGCAAGGAATAATCCGGCTTTGAAAGCAGCGTGCGTTACCAAGTGCATCACACCGGCAGTATACGCACCAACACCAAGTCCCATCACCATATATCCTAATTGACTGACCGTTGAGTAGGCGAGAATTTTTTTAATATCATTTTGAACGATTGCAATAGTTGCGGCAACGAATGCAGTAATTGCCCCAACATACGCGATCACTAACAATGCATCAGCGGTCAACATCGGGAATGTTCGAGCAACAAGATATACACCCGCTGCAACCATCGTCGCGGCGTGGATCAATGCACTGACAGGTGTCGGACCTTCCATTGCATCCGGAAGCCAAACGTGTAATGGAAATTGTGCTGACTTACCAACCGCGCCGCAGAAGANNGCAGTCCGGCCGCCGTGAGCCAATTTGTGGAATCGAACGGAATGTTTCCCGCACCGATCGCTGAAAAGATTCCGGTGAATGTCAGTGTGGAGAATTGCATCCAGACGATCATAATACCGATAAAGAATCCTAAATCGCCGACACGGTTAACAATGAATGCTTTTTTCCCTGCATCTGCTGCAGATTTTTTTTCATACCAATGTCCAATAAGCAAATAGGAACTCAATCCGACCAATTCCCAAAAAACATACATCAATAAATAATTATTGGTAACAACAATGCCGAGCATTGAGAAGGTGAAAATTCCGAGGTTGGCATAATAACGCGAGTAACGAACATCACCTTTCATATATGCGAGCGAATAGAGATGCACCAGAAAACTGATCAACGCTACAACAACAAGCATCACCGCAGTAAGATTATCCACCATAATACCGATGTCGAGCTTCAGCGCAACATTATTGATAACGGTATGAAAATCGATCCAGGTAAATGTGAAATCCCATACTTTTTCTTCGGAAGATACCTTGATGAAAAGAATATAGAGCGCCAAGAGGAGATCAATTCCTAAAAATGCAGTGCCGATGAGACCGCTTTTTTCGATAAAGCGTTTACCAAAAAAGATCAGAATAAGGAAACTGACCAGAGGAATAAAAAGAACTGCGAGTGCTATAGTAAGTTCGGGTGTCATTAGTCTTTTAAGATTGAAATTTCGTCAACGTTGACAGTGTTAAACCGTTTATAAATATTCAGCACGATCGCCAGTGCAACAGCTGCTTCTGCTGCTGCAAGGATGATGACAAAGATCGCCGCCATTTGTCCTTCAATATTCATCCCGCCATAGCGTGAGAATGCAAGGAAATTGATATTTGCTGAATTCAGGATCAATTCTATTCCCATCAATACCATGATCGCGTTTTTGCGAGTGATCACCGCAAAGAGTCCAAGCGAGAAAAGAACCGCGCTGAGCATTAAAAAATGTGTTAAAGTTATTGTCATAGCGTTAAAAATTCTAATTTCAAAATTCTAAACTCTAAACACGATACTTAGGGTTTAGAATTTAGGATTTATGGATTCGTATTTGCTCGTTCTCTTCTCGCCATCATTGCAGCCCCAACAACCGCTACTAACAATACTACCGATGCAATTTCAAACGGCAATACGTGAGTTGTGATCAAAGCATTTCCGATCTCCGTGGTTGTTGTAGTGTGTACAATTTCGCTGGTCTGTTTGCTCATGAACCAATCGCTCGTCCAGAATATTCCACCGAGCATACCCGCAAGCAATGCAATGACAACTGTCGCCGGAAAAATATTCATTGTGCCGGATTTGACGTCGATGGTAACAGTGTTTGTCGTTAACATAACGCCAAATAACAGCAACACCAAAATTCCGCCGACGTAGACAAGCAATTGCGTGATCGCAAGAAAATCTGCATTCAATAACACATAAATTCCTGCAACTCCAAAGAATGTAAAGAGCAGAGAAAATGCTGAATAGACAATGCTCTTTGAAAACACGACGACCATTGCTGATCCAACGNNCAACAACGACCATTGCTGATCCAACGGTGACAACTGCAAAAAAATAAAATATAATTTCGTATAGATTCATAATGATATTCTCGACGCTATTCCGCTTTTGGCGGTGTTTGTGGATCTTTATTTTCCGGTTGCGGTGCTACAGCAGGAGTCGCCGGAGCCGGTGCTGGAACTGCTGCGGCTTGTATTGCTGCAGCGGCTTTTGCTGCGGCTGCTTGCGCAGCGGCAGCAGCTTTCTTAGCAGCCTGTTCTTCGTCGTTCAGTTTAATTTTTCCTTTTGCAACTTCAATATCCATTGGTGTCATGGTTCCGAAATTATAGATCAAATTGTTACGATCGTATTCGGAGAACTCATACACATCGGTCATCTTCAAACATTCGGTCGGACATGGAAAAACACATAATCCGCAATAGCAGCATTTTGCAATATCAATGTCGAACTTTGTTACATAGATCCTTTTTTTCTGTCCGGTTGAAGTTTCGCCAAGATTCTCTGTCGGAGGTGCTTTCATCACTTCTATTTCAATGCAATCAACGGGACATGCTTTCGCGCAAAGTTCGCAGCCGATACAATCGTCAAAATTCATGTATAAACGATTTCGCACACGGTCCGGCATTTGTTTCTTAACATGCGGATATTGAAGCGTTACGGTCGGCGACACCATCTGCCTGATCGTAATTCTCATCCCGATCATTGCTGAACTGACGGTGCGGTAGATATCATTGAAATAAGAAGTAAATGCTGTCATAAGTATTTTATTTTTTCTTTGCGTCTAACTGTTTGACCAGTAAGATCAGATCACCATGATAAAACCGACCGCAATGATGCAGAACATTGCAAACGGTGTCAGAACTTTCCACGAAACATACATTAATTGATCGACGCGTAACCGAGGCAGCGTCCAACGAAGCCAGATATTCAAGAACACAAAAGACATGCCTTTCAGTACGAACCAGAATGCGCTCCATGCAGTTCCGCTCATGAATGATCCGAACGGGCTTGTCCATCCTCCGAAGAACATCACCACAACAACCGCTGAGACCAAAAAGAGGTTCGCATATTCCGCCAGATAAAAGATGGCGAATTTCATTCCGCTGTATTCGGTGTTGTATCCCTGCACCAATTCGGATTCCGCTTCAGGCAGATCGAACGGTGTCCGGTTCACTTCCGCCATCGATGACAATAAATAGATGATGAACAATATGAACATAAAAGGAATGAGTGCAAGCTTTTGACCGAGCGGAAAATTTCCTCCGAAGATCAACCAATTTTGTATTCCGCCATCCTGCATCTGTGTCATCGTTTGCATGTTCATGGTGCCAAGTACCATCACAACACCAAGGATCGCTAGAACTCCGGGGATCTCATAACTGACGATCTGTGCTGCAGAACGCAGTGCACCGAACAATGACCATTTATTATTCGAAGCCCAGCCAGCCATCAACAATCCTACAACAACAAGAGATGAAGCAGCAACCAAATAGAATATTCCAAGATCGATGTTGCTTCCGATGAATCCGCTGCTGAACGGCAGCACTGCAAACGAAGCATACGTACCGATAAATACAAGGTACGGTGCAAGGATGAACAAGAATTTATTGGCTGCAGCGGGAATGATATCTTCCTTCTGGAGAAGTTTCAACATATCGGCAATCGGCTGAAAGACACCGTGCCAGCCGGTCTCCATGTACGCAAGACGGTTCTGGATATGTGCAGCTACTTTCATTTCGAAATAGATCGTNNNNGTTATGACAATCGGATCATTTAATATGGCGAGAAGATTTTCCATTGCAATTTTTTTTATTGTACAGTTATCCTTATATGAGTCCCAAAAAAACGTGGGATGTCATTGGTTCAGAAGGACTCTTTCTGAAATGACTAAATGTTCTTATCTATCTACTTCCCCAAGCACAATATCAATGCTCCCCATGATCGCAACGAGATCGGCGAGCATCGCACCTTTTGATATCTCGTTGATCACACTCAAATTCACAAATGCCGGTGCACGCGCTTTAATACGGTACGGCGTAACACTGTCTTCCGCAACAATATAGAATCCTAATTCACCGCGCGGTCCTTCAACGCGTCCATACGCATCACCCGGCACCGGACGGATACGTTTCGGAATTGCTTTCTGAACATCCCCTTCGGGAATCGTTACCAATGCCTGCTCGATAATAC
>DMPG01000035.1:0-557 GCA_003456055.1 Bacteroidota bacterium
GGCTGTCGTCCGGCAAATAATGTATGCAGTAAATGACCGAATTCATGGAAAAAAGTTTCAACATCGCCATGTTCCATTAATCCCGGATCGCCGGAAATACCGCCGGGAAAATTGCAAACGAGAGTTGCTTCGGGAATCTGTTTTCCTGCAACACCATTTCGAACACCGAACTGCGCCGCATGGTTGTATTTGTTTTCCTGAGGATGCATATCAAGATAAAAACGGCCGACAAGTTTTCCTTTCTCGAACATTTCCCAGCACTCCACCAGAGAATCCCAAACCGGAGCAGTTGTGTTGCGTTTGAATTCTACACCGAACAATTTACTTGTTACATCAAGCACTCCTTGTTTAACATTATTGTACTGCAAATATGGCCGGACTTTTTGTGCATCAAAATCATATTCACTTTTACGAAGCAGTTCGGAATAATATCCGGTTTCCCATAGATTCAATGTTGTTGCAGTCGGAATATCTTTTTGTTTTCTCAGCAATAATTGGTTGTAATCTTGAATTGCTTTCTCATTTGATGCACCAGCGATCTTTTCGATAAAATCGGA
>DMPG01000035.1:587-3019 GCA_003456055.1 Bacteroidota bacterium
GTGCAAGTTCATTCCGTTTTGCGATCAACTTGTTCAGCACTTCCATGTTCTTTGGATATGCGCGGTTGTTATACTCCATATACATTCGTTTGCGCAACCCTTCACTTTTCGCATACGTGAACACCGGAACAGCATCGGGATAATTGATCGTTAATGTGATAACACCATTGGAATCCGGTTTGTGTCTGTCAATATAATCCTGAGGGAGACCATCGAGCTCTTTTATATCGTTCACCGTAACGGTCCGCACATCTTCCCGAATGTTTCGTGCAAAATCCTGACCGATCAACACCAATTCGTCGCGCAACGCTTTAATTTTGTTTCGAGTTGCTTCGTCCTTATCGACGCCAGCCAAACGAAAATCACGAAGAGTTTTTTCAACATAGAATTTTGTTTTCACATCAGCTTTAGAAATATCCATCGACACAAGCGCATCGTAGACACTTCTGTTCAGCGACAACTCACTACCGAACGCGGAAACTTTTTGACTGAATTGTTCTGACATTGTGCGCATCTTCTCTTCGGGATGGACATTTTCCATTAAACCCGCTTGGGCGCCAGCCGCATCCAGTTCGACAAGAATTTCATCGTACGGTTTCAGTGTGTTTTCAATCGTTCGTTTGCCTTTGGCAGACAACATTCGTTCCATCGCTTTTTTTGCATTGGAAAGATGTGCATCAAGTTTTTTTGAAAAATCTTCCGAAGAAGATATTCCTGTTAGGAAAGGTCTTTCGTCGGGTGTTGCGATAAGCAGTGTTCCAAGAACAAAAGTCATAAGCATTTGGTACTCCGAGTTGAACATTAGTGATAAAAAAACCCCTCTTAACCTTTTTATTATAAAAAGGGGAAGCGGGGTTAATTAAAATATGCAAAAAAAAATGATCCAAATAAAGAAAACTTTTTCTGTGTTGATAGAAGTTTGTGTTTTCTCTACATTTGTAAAGAAAAAATGTAACCATTAAACATATAGAGGAAATTATGCGAAAAATCTGTTTCGTATTGATTGCAGTAGTTATTACCATATTGAATTTTGGTTGTGATAAAGAAGACGCGGTTGTTACTTCTACACCTCCACCCCAACTTTCTGCATCTGCAACATCAATCGTTCTTTTGACGGAAGGGAGCGCTACAATAGTGATCAGTAATGGTACTGAACCGTATTCAATTTCAGACCAGCCCAATACGACAATTGCAGAAGTACAAATGACTGAAAGTCGGACATTGTCGATTGTCAGTAAATCACTCGGATCAACGACAGTAAAAGTTAAAGATTCATCGACGCCATCCAAAACGGTTACGATATCGATCAATGTCGTTGCTGCATATACTTCATCTGTTTCCGGTTCACTCTCCTTCAATTCTAACAGGGGAGATATTTCAATAAGCGGAATTGGGTCAATAGAAAACAGTGCTCCAACATCCGGCGCTGGTGTGATAGCACTCGGCGAATTTAGCGGAACAGCAGTGTACGCCTACAAAGTGAATTCACCGACAAATATTGATATTGTGATGGTCTATTTTCAAAGCAATACAAATCTTGCGGTAGGTTCTTACGGCTACCCGTCTTCAGGAAAGGTTGTTATGATCTCATATCAGCAAGGTGTGAATCCAAATGATTCTTTATCAATGGATCGAGGATATATTCTGGCAACATCGGCTTTAGCAAATATTGAAACACTTTCTTCTTCGGTTATCAAAGGAACATTTAGCGGTGTGGGATATTATATAGACAATGGGACACCCGTACCATCGCAAACGATCAATGTGACCAACGGTGTATTCAATGCGCCAATTGTGCAGATAGGGAAAAAACAGGAAAGTGTAATAGAAAAAATAGTGTTGCAATCGATCAAACGATTGAAATAAATTATCTTCTCACTGAGGATAATAAAAACACAACTCTGATATAGAATAGCACTTTTTTATTGTTAAAGACAACTACAAGTGTTCTAGCAATAATCTAAGAATTTTCAATTTCCATTCTTTGTATGGCGGTGTTTTCAGGAACCAAAATTCTAACCACGTTGCTTTTTCCATTATTGATTTATAGTGCGAGAATGTTTTGAATCCTTCCACGCCATGATATGCTCCGATACCGCTTGATCCAACGCCGCCGAGAGGAAGATGATCGTTAGCAAAATACATAACGGTATCATTGTATGAACCTCCGCCAAATGATATTTCATGAAATATTTTTTCTTTGACGGCATTGGAAGAACCGAAGAGATACAGTGACAACGGTTTTGGAAATTGTTTTATTTTTAGAATGGCTTCATCCAAATTTTCATACCGAACAACAGGAAGAATCGGTCCGAATATTTCCTCCTTCATTATCGCATCATTAAATGTTGAATGATGCATAATCGTGGGACTGATGAATAATCGTTGTTTGTCGAATATGCCCCCATAGAATACTTTCTCTTTGTCAACAA
>DMPG01000385.1:0-1994 GCA_003456055.1 Bacteroidota bacterium
GCATCGGAGATGTTTTTTTGGGTAAGATATTCCGTTCCCCATGTGATAAGATCGAGAATCTTCCAGATTTTTTTTTCGGTGATCGGTAATCCCAAATACTATTTCTTTCTCTTTTTCAGTTTAACGGATTTTGATTTTGTAGATTTTTTCTTTACACCACCAGAAGATTTTTTTGTACCGACAACTTTTGACTTTTTAGATTTAGTTATTGAAGACTTCGTAGCACCGGCAATTACCCTGGGTGTTTTAGCAGAAACATCATCGTCATCATCAGAAGATTTTTTCTTCTCGTATTTTTTTAGACTGATAATTTGATCTTGATTGAATCCAAGCTTTTCCATTTTTTCTACTTCAAAGAAATCCTCACCGACTTCATATTCGCCTTCTTCTTCTCCAAGATCGACATCTTCGATCTCTTCATCTACTTTTGGTTTGATAAAAATAAAACGTTTATCTGCTTCCAAAAGGAATTCGAAATCGCCGAGGTTTTCCGGCATGACAAATTTTAATTCTTCAGCGCGTTCAGCCATTGCGCCCCAAACCTCAAGGATCGGTATCTCTTTCTGTTTTTGAGCCTCAATAAACTTCTCTGTTTCTGATAATAATTTCTCGTACATAATTACCTCCTAAACGAAAAATAGTAGTCTTCAATTTTTTTTATATCGGATTTTCCCGCCCACAATCGTCATTTCAACGTCTGTTGACACTATTTCCTTCGCATCAACAGACATGATATCTTTCGATAACATCACAAAATCGGCAAGTTTGTTTTCTTCAATACTTCCTTTTTCATTTTCCATGAATTCTGCGTACGCTCCCCATTTAGTAAACGATCGTAACGCTTCTTCTCTTGTCAGCCGTTGTTCAACATACCAACCGCCTTTAAAATAAGAGGAATCTTTAATTCCTTCTGCAGAAAGTTGAAATCTCGCCGCAACATCCATAGCATCCTTAGGAATTCCATCTTTATCCTGACGTGTAATTGCTGCATAGAATCCTAACAACGGATTTGGCAGTTCAACCGGGAAGTCCGAGCCCGCCGGAATGATATTTCCGTCACTGATCAATGATCTCCATGCATAAGCTCCTAAAATTCTCTCGGGACCAAGACGCGCCTGCGCCCAATACATATCAGATGTTGCGTGAGTTGGCTGCATACTTGGAATAACATGTAATTTTTTATATCGCGGAATATCTTCAAGTGCAATCACTTGAGCATGTTCAATTCGCAACCGCGCATTCCGTGCTTGTATTGGATAATTTTTTGATGCGTTTTCAAACTCATCGAGAACAATTCTATTTGCTTTATCGCCAATAGCATGCACGCATACTTGAAAACCATTTTTCAACGCCTGTTCGGTGATAATGCGAACTGAATCAGGAGAAAAAGTTATTAATCCACGACTTTCGGGTTCGTCACTGTATGGTTCAATCAACGCGGCACCGCGCGAACCAAGTGCGCCATCCATATATAATTTAATTGATCGAACTGAGAGGAACTTGCTGACGTGATCCATATAAGGACCGGAGGCAATCATTTGTTCCCATAATTTTCCATTTCCACTAACCTGTGCATAAATGCGCAATGGTAATTCTTGTTTTTCCAACAACTCACGATAGATCATATAATCTTTTTCATCAATCCCCATATCGTGTACGCTGGTGATTCCGTATTTCAAACATTCACTGAATGCACGATTGTACATTTCAATCTTTTCTTCTTTGGTGTATTCCGGCACAACAGTCCGAATCACCGCTTCGGCATTATCAACGAATATTCCAACTGCGTTTCCCATTCTGTCACGTAGAATTTTACCGCCATCGATTTCGATTTTAAAATCAGTTTTATTTTTTGCTAATTCCATTGCTTTGGAATTTACCCAAATAGCATGACCATCAATCCGTGATAAGATCACCGGATTATTAGGAGAAACTTTATCAAGCATGGCTGCGGTAGGAAATGGCTTTCCCAAAGCACTGCTTTCCCAATCATT
>DMPG01000385.1:2025-6984 GCA_003456055.1 Bacteroidota bacterium
TGTTTTGACGAAGTAGTTCCATACAGATTCAATTCAGTGATACTCTGACCTAATCCCATAACATGCGCATGTGAATCGATCAATCCGGGAACGATCGTTTTTCCTTGAGCGTCAATCACATTTTGTGAAGTATAATGATTTTGTATATCTTGTGTAGAGCCGACAGCAATAATTCTGCTTCCGCGGATCGCCATTGCTTCTGCTTTTGAATTATCTTCGTCAACAGTATAGATAGCAGCATTCACGACAAGAAGATCAGTGTTTTGTTTACGCGAAATGATTTGCGTAAATATGAGAACAAAAATTATCAGTGGAAGCAGTATAAGAAGAATTTTTTTCATTCAAGTGGGTGGCTGTTGATGGAAAATTACAAAAGGGTTTTCGGAAAAGCTAATATTTTTATCAAGCACTATTCTTAAAAAGATGGTTTAATATTGCTTAAATGACAATTAATTGGTAAAGGGAATTCCATGGTAGAATTTGACGAATTCATTGCGATCATGANNTGGCGACTTCGAAAAGAATGCCCGTGGGACAAAGAGCAGACACACGAATCATTGAAGAAGCATTTTATTGAAGAAGCATACGAAGCATTAGATTCCATTGACCGCAAGAACTTTGATGATCTTAAAGGAGAATTGGGTGATGTAGCTTTGCAGGTGGTTTTTCATTCTATTATTGCTGAAGAAGAGAAAAAATTCACAATTGAAGAAGTGTTTGCCGCGATCAATGAAAAATTGATCCGACGCCACCCTCACATTTATGGTGATGCTATTATAAATTCTGGAGCCGAACAAATCGCACTATGGGATAAAATTAAAATGAGCGAAGGTCGAATCTCTGTATTAGATGGGATTCCTAATCATTATCCGGCTTTAATGAAAGCAGAAAAAGTTCAAAAGAAAGCAGCAAAAGTTGGATTTGAGTGGAGAGAAAAGAAAGATGTTTGGAAGAAAGTCGAAGAAGAACTTTCCGAGTTGCAATCTGCAATCGCATCCGGCGACAAAGCGCATACATATGAAGAATTCGGCGATGTTCTTTTCTCTCTGGTTAATTATGCTCGTTTTATTGATGTCAATCCTGAAGAATCGTTACTGTCAACCATTCACAAATTCAACACAAGATTTCAATTCATTGAAAAGAGATTACTCGAACAGGGAAAAGATATTCATCAAAGTAGTTTGGAAGAGATGGATGCATTGTGGAATGAAGCAAAAGGAAAATAAATCTTCTATATCATAGATATTATTTTTCCATTCGTCTAATCAATCGCATTAATTCAATTGCACCTTCTGAAGTGTTGTGCCATCGCCAATCTCCCTCTTGGTCAAGAACTATTTTTTGAAATTTCTTTTTTTCTGCGCGGTATAAATAAACAGAATTTGTGATAGAACCCATATCCGCTCCATATCTTGTCGTGTCTGAACATGCATTTGGGTCAACCAACAGTGCCAGATTAAATGCCCATTGAATAGTATCATTTGGAATTTCTGAGCGTAACGTATCAAAATGATGATACTTGGAGATCAATTCATCTTCAGAATAATAACCGTCAGAGTTGTCTTCCCACTGAATATTTGATTTCGCAAGATCGTAGGAATAAACTTTCCCGTCTTCACCTGCATATTTTCCATTGTGAGAATATCCCCAGACATAATTGATGTATTCGGATTCAAAAACAATTTTCCCTAAAGATTGTGTCTCCGAACTAATGATGGAGTCTCTGCAAGAAAACAAAGTGATAATTACGACAACTAAAAATATTCGAATCTGTTTTTGCATATCGTCCTCCAAAGAAATAATTAAAAATTATTTCTAAGTATTACCAACAAAGACTGAGAGTGAACGTCGTTACGAGAACTGGTCAGTTCTTTTGAAAAAGTTTATTTANNTATATCATTAGAATATGCTTTTTTATTCCTTTCTTGTTTTTGTTTTCCCAAAATTCTCATACGCATCAATAATCTCTCTAACAAGACGATGACGAACAACATCAGTCTTATCGAAATAAACAAAATCAATTCCATCGATCTTTTTCAGCACATCTTGAATTTGCACAAGACCGGAAGTAGCATTTGCCGGTAGATCGATCTGCGTTACGTCGCCGGTGATAATTGATTTGGAATTATTGCCAAGACGCGTTAGGAACATTTTCATCTGCATTGCTGTGGCGTTCTGCGCTTCGTCAAGAATAACGAATGCATTGTGCAATGTTCGTCCGCGCATATACGCCAAGGGGACGATCTCAATAATGCGGCGCTCCAAATATAATTTTAATTTCTCGCTTGGCAGCATATCATCCAGCGCATCGTACAATGGCCGAAGATAGGGATCGATCTTTTGCGCCATGTCACCCGGTAAAAATCCCAGTGATTCGCCTGCTTCCACAGCCGGACGCGCAAGAACGATCTTGCTCACTTCATTATTCTTCAAACTTGCAACTGCCATCGCTACGGCAAGATATGTCTTTCCTGTTCCTGCAGGACCAATTGCAAAGATAATGTCATTCCGCTGTGCTTTGTCTAAGTAAACTCGCTGGTTTGGAGTTTTTGCTTTGATGATGGAATTTTTTGTAAAAAGGATTGCAACATCACTTTCTTTTAGTTTCGTCGCGCTGAATTTCGGCGTTGAAATATCCACCACAAGATCCAGGACGGTATTCACGTCATTCGCTCTGAGCGAACCATTCTTAGAAAGCAAAAATTGAAGTTCATTGAAGACGCGTTCGAGTTGCTGCAATTCCTCATCGTCACCGCGCAGTGTAATATTGCTTCCGCGTGCAGTGATCGATGCATCGAACCGTTGTTCGATCAGATGCAGATGCGAATCATTATATCCAAGAAGTGACAACGCGTCGACATCTTTAAGAGTTAATTTTTTTTCGATGGTGATTTTCTCCTAAAATTACTTTCCAAATTACGATATTTAATAATCAAAAACAGTCTTTCAATATCTTGCACTCTTCTTTACCATTTTTCATCATCACGGAAACAACATCAAAACGGCAATCCATCTCTCCAATATTTTTTTCCGTTACATATCCTTCTGCAGTTCGACGTAACAATTGTTGTTTCTTTGGCGTAACAGATTCTTCCGGTTCACCAAATTTTGTTGACCGTCGTGATTTTACTTCAACAAATACCAATGCATTCCCTTCTTTAGCAACAATATCAATCTCACCATGATTGTAATAATAATTCTGTTCAAGAATTTCATAACCGTTTTGTTTCAAATAATTCGCTGCAACTTCTTCGCCTGTTTTTCCTATAACTCTTTGCGACTTTGTGCCTTTGCGGTTCATACTTGNNTTGTGACGTTGTGTTTTTACGGTTCATACTTGTTCCAAAGTATCTACATGAAATGAACGGCGATGGATCGGCGAATATCCATACTGACGGATCGCTTCAATATGCGCTTTTGTTCCATATCCTTTATGTTTTGCAAATCCGTATTGAGGATACAGTTCATGCAGCTCAACCATCAACGCATCTCTCGTGACTTTTGCGATGATAGAAGCCGCTGCAATGGAATGCGAAAGTGAATCTCCTTTGATGATATTTTCGACCGGATAAGATTCGTGACGAAAGAAATTTCCATCGACAAGTAACTGCTGTGGTTTAATTTTAAGAAGTGCCAGCGCTTTATTCATTGCAAGAAATGATGCCTGCAAAATATTGATCTTGTCGATCACATCATGACTGACAATGCCAATTCCAACAGCAAGTGCTTTTTCATGGATATAATGGAATAATTCTTCACGCTTTTTCTCTGTCAATTTTTTGGAATCATTTACTCCATCAATCAAAACACCCTGCGGAAAAATCACGGCAGAAGCAACAACCGGACCTGCTAACGGACCTCTTCCCGCTTCATCAATTCCCGCTATGTGTTGAATTCCTAAATTCCAATATTTTTGTTCATACTCCAGCATAATGTTCAGCCCAAATAGATCGCCACTAAACCAACAAGCATATCCCATTTTAGGATAATAGAAATGCGATTCAAATTTTTCACTGATTGATCTTTCCATAATGAAATAATCACATACACAAGAACGAGATTCACACCCAGGTTAACGGCAATGAGATATTTCAATCCATATAATCCATAAATGAACGGAATAAATGTTGAACCAATGACAAAGATCAAAAATGTTGTTGCAATAATTCCTGCGTTCTTCATTCCATATTTCACCGGTAGAGTGTGAGCATTGTTTTTCGAATCTCCGTCAACATCTTCCATATCCTTCACTATTTCTCTTCCAACGTTGATGAGGAATGCAAAGAGTGCGGGCATCAATGACTGTCGAATATTTCCGACTGTTGCGCCACCGAAAATAAATGCCAGTCCGGTAAGACCTCCAACAGTGATATTCCCCAAGAGCGGTGTTCCTTTAAGAACTTTACTGTAGAGAACAATTAAAGGGACCGCAAAGAATGCGATTATAAATGCAGCGCGTGTTGTGTAAGCACTCATGATCAGACCAAAGCCTGTTAGTATAGCATAAAACATCAGCGCATCATATCGAGCAATTGCGCCGCTCGGCAATGGGCGCTCCGGTTTGTTGATACGATCGATTTCAATATCCAAAATATCATTGATCACCATACCGCCGCTTCCAATCATAGCTCCACCGATTGAAGCAAAAATCATCAGAAGTATTTGTTCTTGAGTTCCGCCCGCAAGTAAGCACGAGACAAAGATCGAGACTAATGTGATAAAAAAATTTATTGGACGAATTAATGTTATATAGTGTTTCATCAGAACTCGTTTATTATTCCTACGTGGATTTTTCCGTTACTAAAACTATCTCCCTGACCAAGCGCATAGCTGATATTCATAATTCCTAATCCGGTTTCGATGCGAGCGCCAATACCGAATCCGTATAAACTCTTTTCTTGTCGGACAATTCCCTTTATTACGTCCGAGGGCCGTGAAAAATATCCACCGTCAGCAAAT
>DMPG01000093.1 GCA_003456055.1 Bacteroidota bacterium
TCGTCCCGGAAAACACACGTCAGATTTTGTTGATAATATTCTTACAAAAATTACACTGCCCGGATCTATTTTTTTAGCGATCATTGCAATCTTGCCGACATTCATGATGAAATTTGGTATCACGCCAAGTTTTGCATCATTCTTTGGCGGAACAAGTTTGTTGATTTCGGTTGGTGTTGCATTAGATACTCTTCAGCAGATCGAATCACATTTGTTGATGCGCCATTATGATGGATTCATGAAGAGCGGCAAAATAAAAGGCCGCATCGGTCGATAATGACGGTAAGTATTAAATCACCGGCGGAAATTGAGTTGATGCGTGAGAGTTGCCGGATTGTAAGTGATGTAATAAAACTTGTTGGGACGCAAATAAAACCAGGGGTCAGTACGGCGCAGTTGGATATGCTGGCAGAGGATTTTATCCGAAGCTGCAATGCAGAACCGGCGTTCAAAGGATATGGTTCAGATCCAAAAAATCTTTTTCCTGCAACTTTGTGTATATCGATTGATAGTGAAGTTGTTCACGGAATACCGGGTAAAAGAATATTGCGGGATGGAGAAATAGTTTCCATAGATGTCGGCGCTAAGAAGAATGGTTTTTTTGGAGATGGGGCTTTTACGTTTCCGGTTGGTGAAGTAAGTGAAGAGAAGAGACGGTTGTTGCGGGTGACGAAAGAATCTCTTGATCGTGCGGTTGATCAAGCAAAAGAGGGAAATCGAATCGGAGATATTGCTTTTGCGGTTCAGTCGTATGTAGAGGCGGAAGGATTCTCAATTGTTCGAGATCTTGTTGGACATGCGATTGGAAGAGAGCTACACGAAGATCCTCAAGTTCCTAATTACGGTAAAGCGGGTAAAGGAACGGTTCTTAAAGAGGGAATGACACTTGCAATTGAGCCGATGGTCAATGCAGGAACATTCAAAGTTGTAACTGCAGCAGATCGGTGGACAATAGTGACACACGACGGAAAACCGTCAGCACATTTTGAATACACTGTTGTGGTTCGTAAGAATAAAGCGGAAGTGTTAACAGTATACAATTAATGGCAAAACAAGACGCAATAAAAATTGACGGGGTAATTTCGGATACGTTGCCAAACGCATCGTTTCGGGTGAAGTTAGATAATGGACATGAGATTTTGGCACACATCTCCGGCAAAATGCGTATGCACTACATTAAAATTCTTGCTGGGGATAAGGTAACGGTTGAACTTTCACCGTATGATTTGACCAAAGGTAGAATTACGTATCGGTATAAATAAGAGTTAAAGGGACAATAATGAAAGTTCGTGCATCGGTTAAGAAAATTTGTGAAAACTGCAAGATCATTCGCCGAAAAGGCAAAGTGATGGTAATTTGCAAGAAGAATCCAAAACACAAACAACGTCAAGGCTAAAAATTAGGAGAGTATTCAGTGGCTCGTATCGCTGGCGTCGATTTACCAAAAAATAAACGTACCGTAATCGGTTTAACATATATCTTCGGTATCGGAGATTCAATTTCTCGTGAAATTCTTGCGAAAGCAGGGGTGGATGAGAATAAAAAAATTGGATCCTTGACCGATGAAGAAGTAAACAAGATTCGTACGATCATACAAACAGATTACAAAACAGAAGGAGCACTGCGCTCTGAGAACCAGATGAACATCAAACGATTGATGGACATCGGAGCTTACCGCGGACTTCGTCATCGTAAGGGCTTACCTGTCCGGGGACAGCGCACGCGGACAAATTCCCGAACCCGTAAAGGTAAACGCAAGACCGTAGCAGGAAAGAAAAAAGCGATCGCTAAAAAGTAAATAGTCTGAAAGGATAGGAACACTGTGGCTAAACAGCAATCAGCACCAACAGTTGCAACAAAAAAGAAAAAGAAAATTCACGTTGACGTGAACGGTAAGGTTTATGTAAAGGCGACATTTAACAATGTCATCGTTACGATAACGGATACCTACGGCAATACAATCTCTTGGTCGTCTGCGGGAAAGAATGCATTCAAAGGTTCTCGCAAAAACACCCCTTTTGCCGCTCAAGTATCTGCTGAAGCTGCTGCGAAAGAAGCATATGATCTCGGGCTTCGTAAAGTTGAAGTGTTCGTTAAAGGTCCGGGTTCAGGACGTGAAGCAGCGATTCGTTCATTGCAAACGGCTGGTTTGGAAGTTTCTATCATTCGTGATATGACTCCGATTCCACATAATGGATGCCGTCCGCCAAAACGTCGAAGAGTGTAATTTTAAATAATAGGAAGTTAAAACAGAATGGCACGTAATACCGGTTCAATTGTAAAACAGTCCCGAAAGTTGGGAATTGCGCTCAGCTCAAAAGCAAATAAATTCATGGAACGCCGACCGTACGGTCCCGGCCAGCATGGAAAAGGAAAACGTATTAAAGTTTCTGAATACGGTTTGCAATTAAAAGAAAAACAGAAGATGAAATTTATCTATGGAGTTCTTGAGCGTCAATTTTGGAACTACTTTGTAAAAGCAACTCATATGAAAGGCAAGACGGGTGACAATCTTATAAAATTGCTCGAACTCCGTCTTGACAATGTTGTCTATCGTATGGGATTCGCTCCGACACGGCGCAGTGCGCGTCAATTGGTCACTCACGGTCATTTTCGCATTAACAACGAGAAAGTGAATATTCCTTCATTTCAATTGAAATCCGGTGATGTTATCGCTGTTCGTGAAAAAAGCCGTCAGCTTGATATCATTCACAACGCAATGAAACGTGTGAAGGATGCTTCTGTCTACACATGGGTAAGTTTGGACAAAGCAGCAATGGCAGGAACATTCCTGCGAGTTCCGGAACGTGAAGAGATTCCGATGCTTGCAAATGAACAGCTCGTTGTTGAGTTGTATTCGAAATAATTTAATTGAACTTTTTCTTTACTTGGTGAGAACCGAACTATGAGTAATACACAATTTCAAATGCCGGAAAATGTTCTTCTGGAAGAATCTTCCAGTACAGAAACGTTTGGCAGATTCATCGTTCAACCCTTGGAAAAAGGATACGGAGTAACGATCGGCAATGCTTTGCGTCGTGTACTTCTTTCTTCACTTCCCGGGTATGCAATCACTGCAATTCGTATTGATGGCGTCGTGCACGAATTTACTGCGATTCCTGGAATTGTTGAGGATGTTTCCGATATGATCTTAAACCTTAAACAAGTGCGATTGAAGGCGACCAATAAAAAGGTTGGCAAAGTGACCGTGCAGTTGAAAGGTCAAGGGAAATTCCTGGCAGGGGATATCCAAAAAGCAAGTCCGGAAGTTGAAATCCTCAATCCGGAGCTTCAAATTGCCACGTTGAATAAAGATGCGAATTTCGAAATAGAGTTTCGTATTGGACGCGGCAAAGGATATGTAACCGCCGAAGAAAATAAAATGCCGGATCAACCTGTCGGAATGATCACCATCGATTCAATATTTACTCCGATTGTCAATGTCCGTTACACCATTGAATCCACGCGCGTAGGTCAGCAAACCGACTATGAAAAATTAGTGTTGGAAGTTGAAACCGATGGTTCGATCGTGCCGAAAGATGCTGTAGCTTATGCCGGTAAAGTATTGCGCGATCACATTCAATTCTTTATCAACTTTGATGCTACTCAAGAAACGGAAAAGGAAGACAACGAACGCGATGAAGAGATCTCACGCATTCGAAAAATTTTGATCACGCCGGTTGATGAACTTGAGCTTTCAGTCCGTTCGCATAACTGTTTGCGGGCTGCGGATATCACTACACTGGGTGATCTTGTCCGCAAGGATGAAGCTGAACTCTTAAAGTTCCGGAACTTTGGCAGAAAATCACTTGCTGAATTATCGGCAATCGTTGAAGTAAACAATCTCACATTCGGTATGGATGTAGATAAATATTTGAAAGATAGCGACTAAAAGGAAATAGTGTAATGATACATGGACGAGCAGGTAGAAAATTACAACGTACGGCAAGTCATCGCAAAGCTTTGTTGAACTCGCTTTCAACATCATTGCTTCGACACAAAAGAATTCAAACGACCTTGGCAAAGGCAAAAGAGACACGGATGTTCGTTGAGAAATTGATCACACGGGCAAAAAATGCTGTTTCAAAAGAGGTTGAAGGCGGACCGAAGAATATTCATGCTCGCCGTGAGGTCGCACGTCATATCAATGATAAAGAAGTGGTTCAAATGTTGTTCAATGAGATCGCACCAAAAGTGGCAACCCGCCCCGGCGGTTACACTCGTGTGATAAAACTTGGTCAACGTTTAGGAGATGGCGCTCATGTTGCCATGATTGAACTCGTTGATTTTGCATTGAATGCCGAAACTGTTGAAACACCGGTTAAGAAGAAACAAGATCGTCGCACGCGTATAAATCAAAAGAAAAAGGCAAAGCCTGAATCGGCGACGGAAAAAGTTGAAACAACTTCCGCAGAAACAAAGTAATTGACGAAGGATAGCAGATGCTATCCTTTGCCATTCATTGTGAATTATCAATTGTGTGTGTGGAGTATGAAAATTTCTACTGTTGATTTTGTTGTTGGCGTTGCAAACTTAAAACAACTTCCTAAGACCAATCTTCCTGAAATTATTTTTATCGGACGTTCGAACGTTGGAAAATCGTCCCTGCTGAACAAGCTCTGCAATCGGAAGAATATTGCACGGGTCAGTGCTACTCCCGGAAAAACACGGGAACTCAATTATTATCTCATCAATAAAGAACTTTATTTTGTTGATCTGCCTGGATATGGTTACGCCAAAGTCGCCGAACATGTGAAGGCAGGCTGGACGCAGATGATCGAAGAATTCTTTCATACTCGCCGACAGATTGCATTAGCAGTCCAAATTGTTGATGCGCGATTAGGACCAACCGAGCTCGACAATACAATGATGGGTTGGCTGGATTTTTATAAAGTTCCATTCTTGCTAATCCTTACGAAAGCTGATAAACTGCCAAAAAATAAATTGGTCATGCAAATAAGCACTATCAGTGCTCAGTTGAGCAAGCATAAACATCTTGTCGGTATTCAGCCGTTCTCAGCGGTTACCGGTGATGGACGAATAGAATTATTGAAAACAATCGATCGACAAATTGAAGATAAGGAACATCCTTCTTCAAAACTAGTTACATCCGCAGTAGCGTAACACGATACGCCAAGTACTGCACCGTACACCCCACGCGGTTTTCTCTATACGATACTTTTTATAAGGACCACTCATTATGAAAAAACGACTCTTTACACCAGGACCAACCCCGATTCCCGAAACGATTATGCTGAAAATGGCTGAACCCATTGTTCATCACCGGAATCCGGAATTCAACGAAATTCTTACACGCGTTAATCAAAATTTGAAATACCTTTTCCAAACAGAACAACCGGTGTTGACCTTAACCTGTTCCGGAACCGGCGGAGTTGAATCAACATTTGTCAGTTTATTCTCTCCCGGTGATAAAATAATTGCGTCGAACGGCGGCAAGTTTGGTGAACGCTGGGTGAAGATGCCAAAAGTGTTTGGATTAAATGTTGTTGAGATAAAAGTTGAATGGGGAAAAGCTCCAACCGAAGAACAAATTCTAACGGCGTTAAAAGCAAATCCCGATACAAAAGCTGTTTATCTAACACACAGTGAAACATCAACCGGTGCTGCAACTGACGTTAAAACACTCTCGAAATTGATCCGCGAAAATTCCAATGCACTTATATGTGTTGATGGAATTACAGCGGTTGGCGCGCATGAAATGCGATTTGACGAGTGGGGAATCGATGTCTGTGTCACCGGTTCGCAAAAGGGATTAATGATCCCGCCGGGTCTTGCATTTGTTGCACTCAGTAAACGTGCAATCGAAGCGATTGAGACATCAAAATTGCCCCGGTTCTATCTCGATCTGAAGAAGGCACTGAAATCATACGCTGATAATGATACACCTTGGACACCTGCAATTTCACTTATTATTGGAGTTGATCTGGCATTACAAAAAATTCGTGAAGAAGGAATTGAGAATGTATGGGCACGCCACAAACGTTTAGCAAATGCGATTAGAGCAGGTGTTGTTGGAGCAGGACTAAAATTATTCTCTGAGTTCCCCTCGTTTGCAGTAACACCTGTGTGGGTTCCGGAGGGAGTAGAATGGAAACAATTCAATAAGATCCTAAAAGGAAAATATGGAATTACCATTGCCGGCGGCCAAGATGATTTTACCGGAAAGATCTTCCGCATTTCACATCTTGGGTATTACGATGAACTTGATATGATCACGATGATCGGTGCGTTGGAAATGACGTTGAAAGAATGCGGTCACAAATTTGAAATAGGGTCCGGTGTTACAGCAACATTAAATGCGTTAACTGCAAAATAAATACTTGTTCTTTTAATTCTCATTTTTTCAATTCCCCGTCCTTTGCGTCGGGGAATCTATTTATAGAGAGACTCATATGAAAATTCTGATTACCGATCCAATTGAACAAAGCTGTGTTGA
>DMPG01000015.1:0-11045 GCA_003456055.1 Bacteroidota bacterium
CTTGGGGACGTGAAGTCCCGATGTTTTTTATCGGGACGACGAAGCAATATGAGTGTAGGAAAGCAAAAAACCTCAACAAAACCCAAGCAAACCATCCACAAACTCACCACAATGGAAACCTTAAAAAAACATTATCCCGACGCAAGCCGGGATCGGTTAATATTACATTTTAATATACGAAATTTTTATATGGCTTGGAAAAAGAAAGATACCAATATTCGATTGTTGTCCTCGCGACGGCTTTTTCTTTTTACGCAAGTCCACCACTGTCGAAGACATCGCGGACAAGTAAATAAAAGCAAAGATTGATTTTAGTGTGAGCAGTTTATAATTTATGTCATATCTAACAAGCAGAAAGATAATGAACATTTTAAAATTGATAGAGCCACAATTCAACACTGATCCAGATGCATTATCATCCGGTAAACAGAAGCCGCTCACTACTGCGGTTGAAAGTATTTCTATTCAAGGGAAAAAAATAAATCGGTATACCAATGAATTCTGGACGGCAAAACAACGACAGGCATCTTCACTTCAAGAAATAAGTTACCGAGCCTGTTTCAAACCTCAATTACCCGGCTTTTTCATTAGACTGTTCACCAATGAAAATGATGTGGTGTATGATCCTTTTAATGGACGAGGCACAACAACTCTTGAAGCCGCTCTGTGTGGAAGAAAAATAATCGCAAATGATATTAATCCCTTAAGCAGAATCTTTACCGAAGGAAGACTGTTTATCCCGAATGTAGAGGACCTTTCCAATAGATTGGATTCTATTCCATTTGAAAAATCTGTTAAAGCGGATCTGGATCTCTCAATGTTTTACCATAAAAAAACTGAATCTGAGATCGTTTCCATTAGAAAGTATTTGATTAAAAGAATAAAAACAAAAAAAGAAGATGGTCTTGATCAATGGATCAGGATGGTTGCAACAAATAGATTAACCGGTCATTCAAAGGGATTCTTTTCAGTCTATACAATGCCTCCTAATCAGGCTGTTAGTCAACAAAGCCAGAAACTGATCAACAGAAGATTACATCAACAACCGGAATACCGAGATACAAAAAAAATAATCCTCAAAAAAACCAAGGACCTTTTGCGCAATTTGACCCTTGCGCAGCAGAAAAATCTTTTGAGTGCAGCGAAAAATGCAAAATTCTATTCTGAAGATGCACGGAATACGAAGCAGATAAAAAATAACACCGTTCAACTGACCGTAACGTCACCCCCATTTCTTGATATTGTTGACTATCATCAAGATAATTGGCTGCGCGGATGGTTTAACAACATTGACATGGTTGGCGTTGAATCAAAAATTACAATGTCAAAAACTGTTGAAAAATGGTCTGAAGTAATGGGAACAGTATTTGAAGAACTATTTCGGATCACAAAAACAAACGGCTGGGTTGCATTTGAGGTCGGCGAACTCCGAAATGGTAAAATAAAATTAGATGAATATGTTGTTCCTCTTGGGATCAGTGCCGGTTTTACATGTGAAGGAATAATTATCAACTCACAAATATTCACCAAGACTTCTAATATTTGGGGAGTTAAAAATAATAAACACGGTACCAATACAAACAGAATCGTATTGTTTCACAAATGAATACCTATAAAATTGTTGTCGTTACTGAAGAGATGATAAACAATGCTCTTACAATGCTGGAAAAGGTCCGGGTCAATAGAACTGTAGCGTCAAAAATTGATACATTGACAGGAATAATTGGAGAATATGTCTTTGCCCAATATTTTTATGGTGATTGGAAAATTAACAACGTTGGCAAAAACAAAGGAAAAGTAGATTTTGAAAATATTGAGATCAAAACATCTTCCTTTCCTTTCAATGAAAATTTGAACCTGCTTGTCCGTGAAGATTATGCAGCAAAAAGAAAAGCTCCTTTTTACATCCAAATAATTTTAGATGTTGAGTCTTCGAAAGCAGAGCAAATAAAACCGAATACAAAAGCGTACATTTGCGGATGGGCTACTGCTCAAGAAGTAGATGCAGCAATGGTAAAAGATATGGGTTCAAAATTATCGACAACGGGTGGATATCAATGCCGATGTATTCCTATAAAGGAATTGCATTCGATGGATGATTTCAAAAATAATTACAATCATTAAAATCTACCATAAGCCCTCCTCGCGACGATTTTTTCTTTACTCGCTTTCGGCTCCAAAGGAACACTTTTGCTACAGACATTTTCTTCAGCGTCTGACATCTTCCCTTGCTCGCTTACAAAAATCGTTTCATTGCGCTGCGGATCTGCGCTTCATTCATTCCAAAATAATGGCCAAGCTCATGAAAGAGCACTTCCCGAATTCTCAACTCGGTCTCCTCTTCGTCGCTGCAAACCGATTCGATATTCTTTTGATAGAGGGAGATCTTGTCCGGTACGGTTGCGCTCATTCCGTACCATTGTCCACGGTGGGTCAAAGGAATTCCCTGATACAATCCTAACAGCGAATGACGGTCAGATTTCACTTTCCCGAGGGCATCATCGGAAGGATAATCCTCGACAACAATGTGCACGTTCTCCACACGGTCACGAAAATCTGCCGGCAGAGAGTCGAATGCATCCTGCGCTATCTGTTCAAATCGTTCGCGTATCATTGTAGAATGTATGTGAAATCTGTTTAAGAACAAAAATAAATTCGGTCGGCGCCAGTCCAAAGAACTTCATCGGAGATGTCAGATGATGAATAGCATCGTCAGACATCGTTCTCACATGACATTTTTTTACAATTCCTTACGCAACCGACACAACTCCGCTGATTTCACTGCCGTAAACGATGCCATACAAGAAATAATTCAAATACAAATCTATACAACGGAGGATGTCATGAAAACAAGAATAGCACTGATGACCGCAATAGTTCTGATGGCAATACAGTTTACATTCGCAGTAGAACCAGCTAAGAAATTCGCTACAGAAGAACAAAAGATCGCATTTGCTACTACGAATTTACTCGCTGCATTACGGTCAAATAATCCCGGTTTGATCGAATCAGCGATGCGGATAACTGCACAGATGAAAATGCGCTATCCAGCGGTAAATGTTTCTGAGTTGATCAGTGCAATAAATAAAGTGTGGCAGAAACATCCGTCGGGGTCAACACGATATAAAGCATACATTGCAATGTCCATCTGTGAAAATCCCGAATGGTATGCAAGCGAGGAGAGTATAGTGGCAGCAAATGATGAAACTTTTTTCCGGGCAGCATCAAACTATATGAATCAACACTTTCTGAGTGCGCATGTGAAATAGCGATCACTTCCTCACTGATTCCATCATAACCCAAACAAAACCCGAAATCTATTCGATTCGGGTTTTGTTTTTTTCGGTATCATTAAGAGAATATAATATGCAGATGATTGGATTTGGAGCCGAATATGATGATACTATAGGATAGTAATTTTTAGAACAAGGAAAGCACAATGTCTCAAATCTCATTAATTGGGGAATCAGGTAAGAAATACAGTTTTCTGATACAACCAATCACAACGTTGTTCAAACAGATCGGCNNGGCGCGGTTTATTTTATCACAAACCGCACTACCGACGAAATGAACAAGGTGATCCATCAGAAATTATACGTTGGTGAAACCGATAATCTTGCAAAACAATTCGATCATCCGCGCGACCCGATCCTGAGCCGCTTTGAGGCGAACTGTATCTGCATTTTTCCTGAAGAAGATAAGAAGAAACGACAGAAGATCGAGTCTGATCTTGTGGGCAATTACAACCCTCCCGGAAACGCGTAATTCTTTATTCATTCCGCAGAAATTTTCTCAACATCTGAAATCGCACCTCAATGTCATTCCGGTCAAAGACCCTACGGGTCGAGTGAGGAATCTCGATTTTATTGCTGGTAACAAAGACAANNAGATTTCTCTCCCGACAAACAACGCCGGGATTGAAATGACAATAAATAACATTACAGCTCGGAATGAAGAATATTCTGTTCCGCGTTCTTATCCAATCCCTTGATCTGCACTGAATCCGCAGGGTATCGCTTCTTTATTTGATGATATACCAGTACCAGTGAAAATTGGTCGCCTCGGTTGACGCTGAATTCTTTTACTTTCAATTCTTTTCCATTCACAAATGTTCTGGCGTTGTATTTCCCGTCATTATTTTTGCTGCAGCGTAATTCGATCGTTTGTTGGACTGCCATAAGTTTTTCCTCTTCTTTTCAGTAATTCAATCCCTGTAAGATACGATAAAAAACTGAATCTCTCGCACCAGCACAACAATCTATTTTATAAAAATTCACTGAACAAAAAAGGGATAATTGTTTCATGCTATGAAGTACATTACATTATAGCTGACCGTCATCTTAAAGATGACGGTCAGCTTATATATTGACAATCATCAAGGATATTTTATGCTGATCGATATTACCACAGCTTCACCCCCATTCGTTGTTGATCAAAAAACGGCAACGGAAGAATTGAAAAAACGTATGGCGGTAACACCGGTTGCAGGACGAATGATTGATATGGCCTCGAATCATTCCGGTATTTCCACACGGTATTTTGTTATTCCTGATGGTGATATGGCAGCAGAGAAAAAATTCTATTCCAATTCGGATGGCTATTTCTCCCCGGATACCAAAACGCGGATGACCGAATATGAACGGTGGTCGAAGGAATTGACTGGAAATGCAGTTGCAGAAATTCTATCAACAAACAACGTCGATGCGAGTACGATCGATCGATTGATCACCATTTCCTGCACAGGATTCTTTGCGCCTGGATTGGATTATTATCTGATCGATCGTTTCAAATTCCCCGCATCAATCAAACGAACGAACATCGGATTCATGGGATGTGCCGCTTCACTGATCGGATTCAATACCGTGCTAGAATCAATGTCGCAGCTGCGCAGTGCGAACGGAAAAACACTACTCGTCAGCGTTGAACTCTGCTCTCTTCATCTTCAAACAGAACCAACCCGCGACAATATTCTTGCCAATATGATCTTTGCGGATGGATGTGCCGCTGCGTTATTCGATAATTCTCCATCAACAACAAATGGACTGGAACTGCTTTCAACGTCATCGTATCTCTTCAAAGATTCTGCAGAATACATGGGATGGAAGATCGGCAATTCGGGATTTGAAATGCTGCTCTCCTCCGAGCTTCCGAAGATCATTTTGAATGACGCCGCGCCGGTGTTGAAAAATATTCTCGCACAACAAGATCTTTCACCGGATCAAATAACACACTGGGCATTACATCCTGGCGGACGCGCGATTTTGGATTCTCTTCAGAATGGAATGAATATCTCCGATGAAAAAATGATCCCGTCACGTACAGTATTAAAGAATTTTGGCAATCTCTCTTCCGCTTCGATCCTTTTTGTGTTGAAAGAACTGATGAAGAACACCGCGCTACAGAATGGTGAGCTCGTATGCGCAGTTGCGTTCGGTCCGGGTTTAACAATGGAAGTCGCCATACTCAAGGTGCGGACGTAATGGAGCGAGGATACGATTCTGAAATAATGGATGATTTTTCGATCCAGGATGAACGGATCGACAGTGCGCTTCACGAATTGAAGACAATCAACATTCTTCTTGGCGGAAAAGCAGCAACGGAAAAAGGATTCCGCATTCTTCGAAAAAGGAAATCGTTACCAGATCGATTGTCGGTGCTTGATGTCGGTGCAGGAGGTGCTGATGTATTTGGAAATACGTCTGACGAATTTTCGATCACAGCGTTGGATAAAAACCCAAGAACCTGTACATATCTGCGTGAACATACACGCCACTCCATTGTTTGCGGCGATGCGATGGATATTCCTTTCCGCGATAAATCGTTTGATGTCGTTCACGTATCGTTATTTCTTCATCATTTTACAGAAGAACAGATCGTCGGATTGATGATGTCATTTTCCCGTATTGCGCGTCATGGAATAATCATCAACGATCTCCGCCGTTCCCGACTCGCCTTGACTGGAATCAAAATTCTTACGTTATTATTCTCACGGAGCACAATGGTAAAGCATGACGCACCGTTGTCCGTTCAGCGCGGATTTTCAAAGGATGAGTTGCTGCAAATATTTGATCGATGTTCGTTGAACAATTTCATCATCAAGCGGACGTGGGCATTTCGCTGGCTTGTGGTCGTTGAATTATGATCTGTAGAACTAAGAAGTCAATATCTGAATAAAAAATCAATGTCATTGCGAATCGTTTTTTAGTGAATCAATCTTATTTAAAAAGTAAGATTGCTTCGGTCGTTGCACTCCCTCGTCCCGAAGGGACTCCTTTGGAGCAATGACCATCCAATCGTTGAGATTGTTGCGTATAAGCAAAGCCAAAGGAACTGAACCATCATTAAACATTTTGACATATTGATCATCGGAGGAGGACCTGCCGGTTCAAGTGCGGCGATCTCCCTTGCAAACAAAGGAATGACTGTTGCGATGATCGAAAAAAAGACCTTCCCGCGCGAAGTATTGTGCGGCGAATTCCTGTCGCATGAAGTGACCTCGGCTTTGAAGTCTTTCGGTCTGTACGACGAATTCCTTTCGTTAAAACCAAATCGCGTGACACATTTTCGTTTCATTCCCGAGAGCGGTTCAGCGGCAACGCATCCGCTTGGATTTGAAGGGTTTGCACTGAAACGTTCTCTGCTCGATCAATTATTGATACGAAAAGCAAAATCATTGGGGACAACCGTAGTTCAGCCGGCGGAAGTTGTTTCGATGAGACGCGTCAATAATTTCTATGAGATACTCTGTAAAACAAGCAAGGGAATAGAAACATACGCTGCCTATACTGTTATCGGGGCGTATGGCCGACAAAACATTATCGACAAATCATTGCAGCGGTCATTTGCTTCATCCCGAACAGGTTACAGCGGAATAAAATATCATGTTCCAAAAGAGATGCTGAACGGTGCTGCTGATAATGAGATACGGATTTTTTCATCCAATGGGATCTATTGCGGAGTAAACTATGTGAGTGATGCCGAAGCAACACTCTGCTTTCTTTCAGACAAAGGCATCAACCAGCTTGATCCAAAAAATGCGCTCAATGAATTATTGGAAAAGAATTCGGCATTCAGAGAATTGTTCACTCATGACCCTCTTCCCACACTAGTAAAACTTCCGGTGTATGGAACCGGAAATATTTTTTTTGGGAAACGATCGGTGATCGAGAATGGGGTTTTTATGATCGGCGATGCTGCCCGGGTGATCGCACCGCTGGCGGGAGACGGGATCGGTATGGCGATCGAAAGCGGAATACTTGCTGCAACAGTATTGACCGAAGCAAAGAAGAACAAGCGTTCGGCAGCAGAAACAGAAACACTCTACAAAAAAGAATGGAACAATCTTTTCTTGAAACGAATTCGAGTGGCATTGAGACTACAGCAGTTTGCGCTCAATTCCCGCGGTGGAAATATCGGCGGGCGTTTGATGCAGCGGTTTCCATTGTTGACGGAAAAATTAATACAATGGACCCGGCGGTGAAGAGGGCTATATAAATCTTATTCACCATAAATCTGATATAGTAGTTTTATTTGAACTGAAACAATCGAGAGTTGTTGTTCAACAATATTATGCCATTTTAATTCAGCTCCGATCCTAAAATCGGATGATAGTGGACGGGCATATCCTAGCGAAACAAGATATCCCAGATTCCATTCCGAACTCTCACTCTGTTCATCGAAAATGGTAACACTGGAAGCCACTAGATAATATCCTAATCCGGCATGTAATTGAATTCCAAACCGCTGTAGTGAGAAAAGTGCCAACACCGGTATAGCTGTTAGGGATGCAGAAAGATGAGTATTTCCGATTTCTGAAATAAATCCGTCATTTGTTGTGCTTGAGATAGGAATCCAACCTGTTTCAACTCCTATACCTAAAAATTTGCTCGATCCCCATTTTAAACGAACTGTTCCCGAAATTCCATCCCGTGTGTACTTACCTAACGTTAATTTCGGCTCTGTTAACTTATATGAATATCCTCCACCCACTTCTAGTACGAGTCGAAATGTTGTCGGTTCAGATTCCATCGTTTGAGATGAAACAAAACCGGTAAAGAACATCACAAGAATTATTAACAAACTATATTTATTGAAAGACATAATATTCAAATGCTACGAGTGCCGGATAATTGGTAAGGATCGCATCAATTTTTCCACTGGTAAAGAATGGAAGCATAAATTCCCGCTGATCGAGTGTCCAGACAAATGTTTTTCGACCCTCCGAGCGCATTTGTTCAGATTCATTCGGCAAAGGGCCGAGAGTCCAGCGCGGTGCCCATACTTTTGCATTAATATTTCGCACTTCATTCACCGACAATTCGCATAATGCATCTGCAGATGACGACAAATTCTTTTTTTTATATTCTGCGACCAATTCATCGGTTGCAAGTCCAAGATAGATATCCAATGTTCGTCCTGCAGCCGCGGCTTTTGCTTTATATTCCTGCTGTAGTGCTGCAGCGGGTGAAATTGCTTCGGGAGATTTTATGTCTAACCACACAATGGATAATGATGTTTTAGTGAGAACAACATCCATCGCTTCCTTCAATGTCGGAATCGGTTCTCCATTTTTTAGGGTACAAAGTGAACGAATTGCCGCAAAAGTAAAATTCGATACAGGACCGACACAATATTCTCCGTTCACCAATCGAGGGCTGAAGTTTTCGTCATGAAACAGAATAGGAATGCCGTCTTTTGTTAAGCGGACATCAATTTCAATTCCGGTCGCTCCAAAACTTTCAGCAAGTTGAATGATACCAAGACTATTTTCCGATTCCGCCAAACGATCTGAATTTCGTCCTCCACCCCGGTGAGCAAGGATACCAAACGTTGTATCTTTTATCGGTCGGTCGAATTGCAATGTAATTTGAGTTACTGGTTCCGAAGAGCCTTCGCCAATTTTTCCGTGAAATTGAAATGCTGTGGTAGGGTTTATTCCTTGCAGCAGTGAAATTCCATTGTGCTCGGCAGGAATTTCGAATTGAGCTAATCCTGTTTCGCTTCCCTGCGTATAGCGCCAGTACCCTTCAAAAATAAGCGTGGAGTCAATTCTTCCGCAATGGAAAACAATAAGTCCTGCATTCTTTCCGGTAAAGACCGAAAGGGTATTTCCGGTTCCTTTAATCACAACTTTTTTCCCAAGTTGATCTGCCCCTTCAATCACTGTATAGATTCCATTGAGTCGTTGAATCTGGTTGGGAAGTATTGACTGCGATCCAGCAAGTTTTCCCCCACCTGAAAATGCAGGGATATTCACAATGTTATCCTGCTCGCACGATAGTACTATCAGTGAAAAAAGAATAATAAATATTTTATATACATTTTTTCCCATTGAGCCCTAAAATAAAAACGATATCTGCAGATCGGGATATAAAAGCCATTTATCCTGTACGGAAAATGCAAGCCAGACTTGATAGTTCGGACGTGCATAATTCGCACGAAGTGCAAACGACATATACGTTGAGTTCCAGATATCTTGTTCGAGTACAACGGATGAAATGATTCCCGCAATTTCCGGTTTCACTCTTCCTACCGATGCAGATCCAAAATACGTGTGTTGAGAAATCAACACCAGCAGTTCACTCTTTGCTGTAATTTTATACGAATCAATATCAATACCGGCGCTTATACCGGGTCGATTCAACAATCCCATGGCATTTGTATCGAATCCTTCTACATCGCCAAAACCAAACCAATATGAAAACTCATCGGAAACGGCGAATGAAATGTCTCCAATGGAATGAGACCACATTGCACCCAATGAAACGACATTGGTTATGTAGACGGTTGACACTTGTGCCGTCAATGAAAAATTGGAAGGAAGCCCGTATCGAAAGAGGGCATTCACCATCGGAATTTGCCGGATTTCTTCTTCAACAACAAAACGAGGGAATAAAGTAACCGATGCACCGATAGAATAATGAAAAGCAGAATATTCGAATGAACCAGGATAAGTAATATATGGTTCTGTTTGCGGTTCACCACTCAACAACAACGAGGTGGTAATGAATGATGCTACGAGGAAATGAATTATCAATCGCATCATAATAATTACTTTTTTGTCAAAACGGTGACTGAATCAGCTACATCAAATCCGGAAAAATCATTTCGCAATTTTTTCACAAAAAACTGCAGAGAATTTTGTTGAACGACGCATTCAATGTAGTGAAAAAACCGCATAGTATTCATTTGATTATATAGATCGTAATAGCGCTGCTCTCGCTCGATCAATAACGGCTGCAATAATCCTCCTCCTCCACCGATAACAAGAAGCTCTTTACCGTTCTTTCGGAAATGTTCATAGGAATGTGCATGACCTGAAATGAACACCGCTGTTTTCTGATACATCGAAAATGGGGTAACGAAATATCGTTGAACGCCTCGTGATGGATCAACAATAGTACTGTTCGTAAATGGCGAGTGATGACAGACAACGATCACTGAATTTATGCTGGTGTCGCTTTCAAATTTTGATAACTGTTCAAGATACCATGTTTGCTGTTGGAACCGTTCATCTTCTGTTAATTGAGAAAAATTCGAATTCAATGCTATGATTGCCACGGATTGTAGAACTACCGAATACCACATAGCAGACATCGTTGGAAATCGTTTTTGGAATTGTTCTAGTGCGGGTTTCTTGAAAAAGAAATACTCGTGGTTTCCTAACACAGGGTACAGCGGTACTCGAAGGTGTTTGTGGAATTCATCAAATGAACTCCAATATGAATCAATCATTCCTATTGAAGTAATATCTCCAAGATGAAACGCCGCAACCGCAGTCGATTCCTGTTCGATCGCGCGATAAATGAGCTTCGTTGCCTTTTCATTATCATGTTCCTGCAATCGAAGTGTTTCGATCCACATCGGCGCTTGTGTATCTGAGACAAAAATAATCGATGAATCTCGTTGCTGAGCAATGATGATTGTCGAAACGGTGAGAATAAGAAGAATTATTTTTCTCATTATTTCCCATATCGCTGTTTTACAGCTGGGATCAAATACTCAACGAAAGCGCGTTTGAAATCAAACTCATGAGCCCATCCCCA
>DMPG01000015.1:11065-12204 GCA_003456055.1 Bacteroidota bacterium
TTGAAATTCACCTGAGCTTTTGGAAATGCCTGTTTGATCACATCGTAAAAATCTTTTGCCGAAACACTGAATGCGCCGATATTGTAAACAACCTGGGTTAAGTTCTTTGCGGGGGTCGCTTCAAGTTTCAGCAGTGCATTGATCGCATCGGGCATGACCATAAATGGAAGTGTCGCACCTTCGGGAACAAAACAGTCGTACACTTTTCCCTGCGCCGCATAATGCATCATCTCCGGACCATAATCGCTCGTGCCTCCCGTGGGTAACGTCATGGCGCTGATGAGTCCGGGAAAACGAATCCCGCGAAAATCGACATGCGCCGTGGTCGGCTGCGGATCGATCTGGCGGTAATACCAGTTATAATATCGTCCGAGATCTTCGCAATATTTTTTATTGATGCCGTACATTGTCCGCGCATCGAGCCATTCATTCTCTTTTACTTTTCCCGCTTTCATTTTTACAGCAATGTCCGGCAGACCGTACGCTGCGATCGAACTTGGGAACAAGAATTTCACATTCTCCCCCGTTGCACGCGCCTGCCGCGCTGCAAGTTCCAGTAAACCGAGTGTACCGTCAACATTGATACGATGTCCGAGCACCGGTTCACGTTCCGCTTTGGTGGAAAGGATCGCCGCAAGATGATAGATCGTTTCAAAATCATAGAATGCAGCAAGACGGTCGAGCAGCGAAGAATCCAGAATATCACCTACGATCACTTCGTGACATTGTTCCTGTAATGTTTTGCTCAATGGATGAACATCGATCGCAACGATCCTGACATCAGGATTCTTTTCGGTAAGGCGCGAGACAAGACCGTGACCGATCTCTCCGTTGGCTCCGGTAATAAGAACTGCTTTTGTGGACATAACACTATTTCCTTTTCATAATTTGATACGGGAAATATACTGATTTTTTGCCGCGAGGTATAGCAATAAAAAAGGCGGATAAGAATCCGCCTTTCAATAATTTCAATCACAATGAACCGTCCGCTCTCAGCGAACGGTTCGTTTGCAAGCCACACTATTTTACTGCGATCAATTCCACTTCAAAGATCAACATCGAGCCGGGCGGGATCAACTGCCCTGCCGGACGGTCGCCGTACGCAAGTTCGTTCGGAATGTAGAATTCGAATTTTGCTC
>DMPG01000300.1:0-758 GCA_003456055.1 Bacteroidota bacterium
TATTTCCGGATTATGCAAATATGAATAAATGGCAAACATTGGCTAGTGGCAGCAATGGTTCAAGTTTAGTCGGATATATTTATCATTTGCAAGGCGATCCTTCTATTGCCAACAAAGCATCGTATATTGAATATTTTCCACAAGTTCCGATTTTAGCAGGTCATAGTATAGAACTTGATACGTTCAATGTTTATGTCCAAATGGCATCATCATCATCAAATTCATCCCCTGCAGCGAAGTATATTGTTTATCCGGCGGCCGGCGGTGANNCCGGTGAACCAAAGGAATTCATTGTAAACCAAAATAATCGCGGAAGTCGCGTTTTACTTGGAACGTTTACATTCCTTCGATCCGATTCACGCGATGCACATAACGGAGGAGCCATCAATGGTTTTATTCGTCTTGAAAATGACACGAATTTAGTTTCGGCGTTTTACAAAGATTCATTGATCAATCGTGCACGACAGGATAGTTTCATTGTTCGTGCCGATGCCATTATTCTACAAGAAGCAACACTTACGGGAGTTGAGTATCAAGTACTTCCGAACGTGCCAAATGTATTCTCGTTAAGCCAAAATTATCCNNAATCCGTTCAATCCAACGAC
Source organism: Bacteroidota bacterium (assembly GCA_003456055.1). Classification (GTDB taxonomy): domain Bacteria; phylum Bacteroidota; class Ignavibacteria; order UBA10030; family UBA8401; genus UBA8401. Next base: position 606 of record DMPG01000300.1, read on the forward strand.
GAAAATCCAGTTTGGATTGCCATTCGCCGAGAATGTACAGTTGAAAATTTATGATGTTCTAGGTCGAGAAGTTCGATCATTGGTGAATGAGAATTATGATGCCGGAACGTATTCTGTACAATGGGATGGGAAAAATAGTATCGGCAGACAGGT
>DMPG01000300.1:808-3428 GCA_003456055.1 Bacteroidota bacterium
CTGTAAACGTAGTCAGTAGTCAGATGATGATTGACTGCTGACTACGCTTGTTTTTGGGAAAATCCAAATGTCATTTCAGGTCATCATTTCGATATTGGTTGCTGTCGGAAGTCTTGCGTATTTTATTCCTACAGCAAAAGAACTTCGTGACTCGTTTGTCGCAGGGCAGAACTATTTTGCTGCACGAAATTATCCAAAAGCGATAGAACAATATGACATCGTCCTCAATACCGAAAGCGATCTGCTGACAGCCGATAGTGTTTATGTAACACTCCTCAATGGAGATTTCACTGTTGGGGTGCGATCAGCATCGATCTATCAAAAAGCAAATTCCTATCGAACGCTCGGACTTACCGATTCCGCAATTTCAACATTTCGTTATGCATTGACGCGCAAGGATTCTCCAAAATTATTAGTGTTGTCACGATATCAGATCTACGATCTTTTTTTACAAAAAAAAGAATACGATAGCGCTATTGTTGCTGCAANNNATATTGGGTGGACAGTTCGTTTCAAATATCAGTATGACAGTTCTTCGATAACCTTTCAATTCCTTTCAGATAAATATAAACAGAGTCTTTATCGGGTTCGAGCAATGTATCAGATCGGACAGAATGCGTTAGATGCAAAACACTGGAGTGGAGCAGTTAATGCATTTTCCACGTTAGTGAGTCAGTATAAACCGGAATCGTTCTCTCAGACCGATTTCCAGAATATGGAACTTCGCGCAAACCGTGAACGTCAGATCTTTGATGCTGCATCAAATCGTGAAGAGGATAACACGAATCTAGAACTTGTCTCAAAAAGCGAGTTCAAGATTGCAGAAGCGTATGAACGAATGAATATTGTTGATTCAGCCATTGCACGATATCAATATATCATTCGGTCGTATACCTTAATGCCGTCGCTGATCGAAATATCGTATATCAAATGGGCGGAGTTGATGCAAAAAGTAAAAGGGACCGAAGCATGTGTTGCTATTTATCGAAAAGCTATCGATGATAATTTCCAAAACAAAATATTGCAAGCAAGAATGCAGTATAAGATAGCACGAACGTATCAGGAGCAGAAGGAATTTGAACTTTCAGCGGTAGCATATGATTTTTATGTTAAAGCGTACAACGAGTTTGCTGACCAGGCAGAATTTTCTTTGGAAAATGCACGATTTTTTTCGGTTTTGAACTATAATGCAGCAAAAAAGAACAGTAATGTCATTGTTGCAGTGGATTCGTTCCTTGTCAATCATTCAGGAAGTGAATTTTCGTCAAAAGCTACAATCCTCAGGGGAAATGCATTCCTGGCATTGAAAAACTATGATATGGCTCGTGAAAACTATCGAGCGGTGATTGAAAACTACTCATCATCGGAAGAAGCGCCGCATGCAAAAATGCAGTATGCGAAGACATATTATGACGAGAAAAAATATCCAACTGCCATTGTGGAATATAATGATCTGACAAATTCCATCATCGACGAAGATCTGCTTGGCGAGATATATTATTTTTGCGGCATGTCATATTTTTATTCTGCCAACAATGACAGCGCGTTGATCTACCTAAAAAATGTCCCGCCAGCTTCTCAGTTCTATCCGTTTGCATTTGGTCGTATCACCAAGATCTATTCAACGCAAAGCAAATATTCGGAAGCTGAGGAATTTATTTCAAAAGTGATTCGGCAGCTGCCTGATTCATCTCAATTCAAACCATATGCTCACCTGACCTACGGTGAGTTATTAGCAGCGACAGGCAAATTTGATAAAGCAGTCGATGAGATGTCGATCGTATTGAATGATTCTTCTGTTGTTGAAAACGCCAAACTACAAGCCCGCTTCGCGCGCGGATCTTTATATCAGCAGACTAAAAAATATTCTGAGGCAGTCACTGATTTGGAATTTTGTTTGTCTCAGCAGAAATTCTCCGATAATTTTTCAGCTTCAGTTCCGGCAGCAAATGAAAAGCTGGCATTATCATACATAGGACTGGGAAAAAAGAAAGAAGCGGTGGATAGGATCACAATGTTACTCGCTCAGGTCAATTCTCAAATAATCCGGGTGAAATATCTTTCGGCATTAACGGAATTATATGTTCAACTGAACGACCATAATAAAGTGGTTGAATATGGAACGAAAGTGATTCAATCAGACAGTGCTGATGATAATTCTCGTGCAAAAGCATATGGAGCACTTGCAAACGCTTATGGAAACTTAACGAATCTCGATAAGGTTGTGGAGATATTATTGAAAGCGGCGGATACTCTTGGTCAGCATCCATATATCAAAGAGATCCTGTGGCAGACCACCACTTTGTTTTACGAAGGACAGGGATATGTATTTGCGGAAAAATTATTTGGAAAATATTTGGAAAAATATCCCGATGATCCAAAATCAGAGGATGCTTTGTTGAATCGTGCAACGTCGTTGATTGTTATCGGACGAATTGATGAAGGGGTTGCGTTGAAGCGGGAGTATATAAAAAAATATCCTGCAAACGAGAGAGTTGCACAGATGCAATATGAGATTGCAGAAACATATTATAATGCGCAGCGTTTTGATATGGCGATACAGGAATACGATCGCACAACAAGAGAGTTCTCAAAGTCGGAATATGCAGTTACTGCCGCA
>DMPG01000273.1 GCA_003456055.1 Bacteroidota bacterium
GAAGATTATCATTGACTTCATTTTCTCAAATCCTCATTAGTGATCGAGAAAACTTAACCTTACGAATAACCTCAACGTCGTCTCAAGGAACATACAACGGTAAATTAAAACAACGAACTTACATTTATGAAATTCATAGCGTTGGTAAAAGACCATTTGAATTGAAATATAATAATAGGCTGTGGGAGGGAAAGAAAACATACGCAATGTTTCGGAGAGGTGAGAATTCTTTTTATTTTGATCCGGTTTTACAGAAACTGTTTGTTCAAATTAAAACTCATACTGATCAGGGAACGGAAATAATTATTCCTCGAATTGCCTTAAAAAATAATAAGTAGTTAAAAGTGACCGTCATCTTCGAGATGACGGTCACTTGATTAAAAAGATATCTNNCTGTCACTTCTACGAGGTTCTATACTTTAAAGGTGACGGTCACTTAAATAAAAAGATATCCCGCTTCAATTCGTTCAACATCATTGCTTCCTCAAGATATTCCCGCAACATTTTCTTTTTAATATCCGAACTCTTTCGAAATTCAATATGACGAATTTGTTTTAGGTTCTTTCCGGTGAAAATTCCGCTTTCGTCAGACATCAAATATCCTTTTGCAAATCCGATATAAATTCCATCTTTCTTTTTGAGCGGACTGAGATAACAAAGCAATCCTTGCCGGGAATAAAAGGGGACAGTAAATTTAATTGTTTCTTCAACATCAGGGATAGTCATCCAAATAATTGCGCGAACTTCAATCATCAAATCTCGAAGCAGTTTTGGTGTGCGTCTTAGGTAGAGATCAACATCGTTTGATTTTTCCTGTTTCATAATCTTGGGATGTAGTCTGAGATAAAGAAAGGGAGATTATTTCTGTGTGTATTGAAGTGCCCGTTTGATCAATTCTTCAACAGAGATTGATTTACCATTCACTTCGTTCAATATACTACGTAAAGAGTGTTCCGCTTTCTCACGGCTGAATCCTAATGATACAAGTGCAGTCAATGCTTCAGACCGTATGGAAGCACCGGAATTCGGGAGGTCAAAGATCTTGTCCGAACCTTCCATTTTTGCAACTTTGTCTCGCAATTCAAGGACAAGCCGTTCAGCAGTTTTTTTGCCGACACCCGGTATTGCTGTCAATGTAGAAATAGCACTGACGGAAATTGTTCGTGCAACNNGGACACCCGGTATGGCAGTCAATGTAGAAATAGCGCTAATGGAAATTGTTCGTGCTAGTTCATCGGGACGAATTCCGGAAAGGATTGTCTGTGCCATTTTAGGACCCATGCCGGAAACACTGATCAGCATTTTGAACATTTCACGTTCATTTTCGGTAGCAAAACCATACAACAACTGTGCGTCTTCACGGATGTGATGATGAGTAAGAATATAAACTTCAGAATCTATCTGAGATAATAGTTCGTAAGTTGAAACGGAGATATTGACAGAATATCCAATTCCTCCAACATCAACGATAATCTCGGTAGGAGATTTTTTTGCGAGTATGCCTTTGAGGTATGAAATCATTGTATTATTTGACTTTTAATATCCGTTCCGGGTTTGCTTGAACAAACGATGCCCAATCTTTGAATCCTGAACGAGGAGCTGAGATTTTAAATGCATGACACACTGCAATTGCAAGCGCATCGGTTGAATCGAAATGTTTTGGAGTAACCTTTAGTTTCAACATCGACATCATCATATACTGCACTTGTTCTTTTGATGCTGCTCCTTTTCCGGTGACTGCCTTTTTCACTTCACGAGGAGAATATTCCGTTACGGAAATTTCGTGATTCACACTTGCCAATATCGAAACGCCGCGAGCTTGTCCGATCTTTAGTGCCGATTGGGCATTCTTTGAATAGAATGCCGTTTCAATTGCAAATTCATCGGGATGAAATCTATCAATAACCGAGCACAAAGTCGAGTAGATCTTTTTTAAACGCAACGGCATTGAAACATCGGATCCGTTTTTGATAACGCCGACATCGAGCAGGGAAATGGTATTACCATTTCGCTCGATGACACCGTAACCGGCAATCAAAGTACCGGGATCGACTCCAAGAATGATCATTTGAGATCTTTGATCTTTAATTGTGTTAAGTTAACGCCAGTAAAATCATTTTCATCAATTGAAAATACAACATCAAGATTGTTTGCTTTTTCCTTGAGCTTCGTTTGGAGATGTCCAAGACCAAATCCAATACAATCGAATGTTACGCCAACTTTTTTAATCTTAAATCGCAAATGATCCTTTCCAACGATCCGTGACACACCGACCACCTGTACCCCTTTTACAAGAAAAGTTGGACGCATATTCTGTGGACCAAACGGTGCAAATTGTTTTAATATCCGCAAATATTTTGGAGTCAATTCCGCAAGATCAATCTCAGTATCGATATGAATTACGGGAGTCAACAGATCTTCCGTTAACATACTTTTTATGACTGCATTGAATGCTTTTCTGAATTCATCAACTCTGTCGAGATCAACGCTCAAACCCGCGGCGTACTTATGTCCGCCAAATTGAAGCAGTTTGTCTTCAACCATTTTTAGTGCTTGGTGGATATTCACTCCTGCAATACTTCTTGCAGAACCTTTTGCAACTCCTTCAAGCGTTGTCAGCATGACAGCCGGACGATAATATTTTTCTACCATTCGTGACGCGACAATTCCGACAACACCGGGGTGCCATTGTTCTTGATGCATCACGATAGCACCGTCGCCATTTTTTTTGAAATATTCTTCAACCAATGCTTGTGCTTCGATGAAAACGCCTTCATCAATTTTTCTGCGTTTCAAATTCTCTTGTTCAAGAACTTGTGCAAATGCAATTGAATCATTATAACTATCACTCACCAATAATTCAACGGCGCGTTTAGCATCGCCAAGACGCCCTACCGCATTTATTCTTGGTGCCATTGCAAATACAATTTGTCCGGTTGCGATTGCGCCGATCTTCAATCCTGCGCTTTCAAGCAACGCGCGGATGCCGGGTCGAGTGTTTGAATTGATCCTATCAAGCCCTAAGCGAACAAAAATTCTATTCTCATCAACGAGAGGTACAATATCAGCGGTAGTCGCAAGTGCTACGAAATCAATATATTTTTCGATCAGTTCTTCGTGACCGAGCGTGCGTGCGATTGCCTGGATAAATTTAAAGCCGACACCTGTTCCACAGAGACTTTTAAAAGGATATCGGCAGTTTGGCTTTAACGCATCAAGAATTGCAATTGCATTCGGCAGTTCTTCAGTTGGTTCGTGATGATCACAGATAAGAACATTTATTCCAAGCTGGTTTGCGTATTCCACCTGTCCTAATGCAGTAATACCGCAATCAATTGAGACAAGAAGTGTAACTCCTACTTTTTTCGCAAACTCAATTCCTGACTGTGAGATTCCGTAACCCTCAGTCAAACGATCTGGAATATAATAGGTGACATCGCAGCCGATCTCTTTGAAATACAGATAGAGTAATCCAGCGCCATTCGTTCCGTCGACGTCATAATCTCCGTATACCAGGATTTTTTCTTTGTCGTTTCGTGCTCGAAGCAATCGGTCAACGGCAATATGCATTCCGTCCATTAAGAACGGATCGTGGAGTTGATCGAGTGAAGGACGGAAATATTTTTTTGCCTTATCAAAAGTATCGATTCCTCGATTAATAAGGACGGATACTAGTGAAGCAGAGATTGTGAGCTCGTCAGAAAGTTGTTTGACAAGATCAGCAGCGGGAACGGGAGCGACCGTCCACCGGTATTCTTTTTTTGTGGTCAATGCAATTCTCCAATGCGATAATGAACTGGTTCATTATCCTGTGAGAGAATGCATCTTTCATTCTCAAGTGCTGAACAACGCCGATGATACAATTGGCGTTGTCACAAGTGTATGGTTGCCGATAAGCCGAATTTTGTCTTCCCTGCAACAACAGGGGAGGCAATCATTTATCTGCAGAATGCATTACTGCATTCTTGTTGCGACCTACCCGTTTCGTCTCAATAAAGAATTGAGCAGGCATCTCTCTTTCCGTAAAACGGAAAACGAAACTTACGCGGTCTTGCTCTCAGTGGGGTTTGTCATGTGACGTTTTGAACGCCATCCTTTTGGGACCAATGATATTACTATCATTGCGGTGCGCTCTTACATTAAGCACGCTTACTTGCGCGCCGCACCTTTTCACCCTTATCCTGCTTTGCAGCAGGACGGTATTTTTTCTGTGACACTTTCCGTACGATTACTCGCCCCGGTCGTTATCCGGCACTGTGCCCATCCCGAAACATCAATGATGTCTCAAGAAAGAGTTCGGACTTTCCTCCATAATTCGTGAATGAATTACAGCGATTGCCTGGCTAACCATTGCAGCTTGTGACAAACCAATGAATACGTGTTGGTGTTGCACAACAGCTCGCTGATGAGTATGAATAGATGATGAATTAAAAATCGGTTTGACCAGTTCGATCGAGCGAATGGCCAGCATCATTACGATGAATGTAATAATGAAAAATTCTTGCATAGTTAAAACTATTGTTGTGAATCTAAAACTTCATTTGCCAATGCGTCCGCTTCTTTATTCAAAGAGCGGGGAATATGACGGATACTAAATTTAAACGGTGCTGATGCCAATGCGATCTTTACTTTTTGGAAAAGAACTTTCAATCCGGCATCCTTCACCTTATATTCACCATTCATTTGCCGGGCCATTAGTTCACTGTCTGTATTGACAACAAGTTCAGTGCACTTTCAAGTTTCAGAGTTCTTGATTGTTTCAACACATACAAGTAACGCAGTATATTCCGCAATATTGTTTGTCGTCGTCCCTAAATACTTCTTGTGTGTTTCTATTGTGGTATTGTCTTCACTCTTGATGATAATCCCGATCGCAGCTTCGCCAGGATTACCGCGCGAAGCACCATCAGTAAATGCTTTTAGTTTCATTATACGGTCGTTGTAGCATGTTCATCGGAGACAACGATCCGTCCGCAATGTTGACACAAATAAATCTTATCGTCCCGTCGTATTTCCATGATATGCTGCGGAGGAATTCTGTTCCCGCAGCCGCTGCATGAATTTTTCCGGATTATTGAAACTGCTTTTCCTCGTCCGGAACGTATTTTCTCATATCGGGCAAGGACGTCCTTATTCAATCGTGCAACGATTTTTTCCCGCTCATGAGTATATTTCAGTTCTTCCTCTGCGGTTTCTTTCGAAACTTCTGCCAGTTCTTTTTTATTCTCACTCAAACTTTCCGAATACTCAGCCAATGTTGTCGTGTACTCTTCCAGTTCACTTTTTGCAATGGACATTTTATTCTCAAAGTCCTCAAATTGCTTTGAGAGTGTCTTCACGGATTCTTGAGCAAAATCGATTTCTTTTGTAATCGCATCGTACTCTTTGTTGTTCCGAACTTGATATTGTTGCTCTTTGTATTTCTTCAATTTCTCTTCAAAGTCTTTGATGTCATTATCAGCTTTGTTTCGTGAAGAGACAAATTCATCAATATATTTTTGTTTCACTGCGGCCTTTTCAGCAAGGGCTGCAATTTTTTCTTCAAGGTCCTTCACAATCTCAGGCAGATCGCCTTTTGTTTCTTCTACATCATCTAAATTGCTGTCAACTTTTTGTAGTTGGTATAATAATCGAAGAGTTGCTTCCAAGTGATACTCCTTGCTTAAAATATATGTACGGGGTTTGTGCTATGTTTTGTTAAATAAACTTTTCCATTATGACCAGTATGGCGTAAAATTTGTGTGATCTTTTTTGCAAGAATTGGCAATACAATATGTTCTGTCTCATAATGTCCGGGTTCAACCAATAGAATTTTTTCCTCGAAGTCTTGAAACGTATGATATTTCAAATCCGCGGTCACCATTACATCAGCATGGTGTGAGATTGCATCTCTGATCAATTCTGCACCAGAACCGCCGCAGACAGCAACACGTTTAATAGATTTGCTCCTGCCTGAATATCGCAAAGCGGTCGCACCAAGTTTCTTCTTTAGTAATGCCAGAAACGATTCTTGTTTCATCGTTTTAGGCAAGGTGCCAATTGCTCCAAGACCATATTCAGTATTATTATTTTTCAATGGAGTGATGTTATAAGCAACTTCTTCATACGGATGGACCTGAACCATCGCTGACACAACGGTATTGATCTTCCAATCCTCAACTAACATTTCTAATCTTATTTCTTCAACAGTTTCTTTCTTTCCGATTGTACCAATAAATGGATTGGCATTATTCATTGCTCGAAATGTGCCAATTCCTTCACCACGATAACTGCATTGGTCATATTTTGTGAACGTTCCACCGCCGGCACTATGCATTGCGTCAGCAACTTTTTCTATAAAGTTGCGCGGAACAAAAACGCTGATTGTTGACAGACTATTGTTCAAAGGGGAGAGGATCTCTACGTTCTTCAATTCCAATACATTAGCGAGTGCAAAATTTACCCCCCACTTTACACTATNNTTTTCAATAAGATAAAGGATGATTTCACCAACTCTGGAATCAGGTGTAATATTCTTTACCGGATGAAATAACAATGGATGATGTGTAATAATTACGTTTGCATTTTTTTGCTTCGATTCTTTTGCAACATCCATCGTTAGATCAAGTGCGACCACAATATTTTGAATCTCATCATTCTCTCTGCCAACAAGAAGCCCAACATTGTCATTCTTCCATGCAATTGCAGAAGGAGCTATTACTTCAAATTCACTTTGAAATTCTTTTATTCTCACTGGAGGTTACGGCAAAAAAAAAGTCCCGTTGGTTTTTCGGGACGATTCTTGAAAGATGAAATATTATAAGCGCTCTTTTTCTTTTGCGCAATAATTTTTTTATGTGACGGTATCATTGTTTTCATTATTTTCTATATCAAAGTAACGAAAGAATGGAAAATAAGCAAGATTGACTTTGCTTCATTTTTTAGCTAATTTTACAGCAAGAATTTTATGTTTTCCAGAATATTCCATCTAAAATCTTTGAAATTCGGAGTTCTTACCATTGATTACTAATTACGGTTATGATGTATTCTTTGCGGTTACCGGTATCTGTCTGGCGCTTGGTCTTGGTTCTTATTTTTTTATCGATAACATTATTGTAAAGACCACGATTGTCTCTCTTGCAATCATCCTTTTTATTTTCACACTCAATTTTTTTCAAGACCCTGAGCGTATAACGCCTCAGGATGATACACTTATTATTTCCCCTGCCGACGGGACAGTAATAAAGATCGAAAATGTGTTCGAAGATAAATACATGAAGTGTGAAACAACATTGATCTGTATCTTTATGTCTCCGGTCAATGTTCATGTTAATCGTAATCCGATTACCGGTATTGTCGGTTATTATGAGTACGTCAAAGGTGAATTTTTCGCGGCCTTTGAAGACAAAGCCTCGCTGAAAAATGAACAAACTCATATTGGGATCGAGAATAGTAAGGGGAAAGTGTTCTTCAAACAAATCGCCGGTTTCGTTGCACGAAGAATCGTTGCAGATATTAAGGTCGGAGATAGCGTTGTGGCAGGGAAGCGATTTGGAATGATCAAATTCGGATCACGTGTTGATATTTACGTTCCT
>DMPG01000340.1 GCA_003456055.1 Bacteroidota bacterium
ATGAAATCTTTCATCCCTTCCACTTTTGTCGATTCAACTGGAACAACACCATCATCTTCTCCGGGGATGAAATCTTCATTGTCAAACGTTTTGGAAACGCCGGCAATAATCCCGACGGGGTAGTACGGTGGACGAAGCGAACGGGGAAAACTTTTTGTATCGGTTCCCAGCGAAGCTGCTGCCGGTCCGACTAATTTTAACCACCATGCATCGCGGAAATAATCGACGAACGGTGTTCCTTTATTCGGACTTCCGATGAGAACCACTCTTCCGAGATTTTTAACTCTATTGCTGTCTAAGTACGCACGAATAACAAGTCCACCGAGCGAATGCCCGGCAAAATGGATTGTTTGATTCGAATCGACCCGTATGGCATTGATCTGCACCGATACATCATTCATGATCTGTTCCGGCGTTCGGTCAATTGATTTATATCCGATATTTATTACAAAGAATCCCGCATCTTGCAGTCGCTTTTTCAGCGGCTCCATGATCGATTTTCCACGTCCTAAACCATGCAGTAAAACAACCACGTCTTTTTTTGCCGTTGCTTTTTGTAGTGCCTGAAGTTCCTGAAAACCAGACAGCTGCAGAACAAATAAAAAGTTTAGAATGAGAAGATAGTTCTTTATTACAGCAGTATGAATGTTCATAATAGTCTAAGTTATTGTAATACAATAAATTATAGCATTATGAAAAGTAAGGAAGAATGATGCAACTCGCCATGATTATTTTATAAGTTTTCACCATATTGTGTTTACAATATTATTTCAAGAGGAAATATTGAAATCAAAAATAAGACAAATATGTCTGATAACAGAACATCAAATCGAAAAATCGAAAGAATTCCAAAATGCGTAGATTGAAATTACAAGTGCAAATATCAGTGGACGGATTTGTTGCCGGTCCAAACGGAGAAATGGATTGGATGGCGTGGAACTGGGATGAAGCGCTGAAAGGATTTGTGAGCGACCTTACGTCATCGGTCGACTGTATCCTGCTTGGCAGGAAAATGACGAACGGATTTATCAATCATTGGGAGAAGGTTGCATCGAATCCGGACGATCCCGAGTACCTGTTTGGGAAAAAATTTACCGATACACCTAAAGTTGTTTTTACCAAAACGCTGGAGAGATCTGTTTGGAACAATACGGTATTGGCAAAGGGAAACATTGTTGACGAGGTCAACACTCTAAAGGAGCGACCTGGGAGCGATATCATAGTCTACGGAGGTGCAGGTTTCGTTTCCAGTTTGGTCAGCCATAATTTGATCGATGAATACAATTTGTTCATCAATCCTGCAGTCATCGGGAGGGGATTATCGATCTTTGCCGGAGTGGAGCATGCCATGAAATTGCGGCTTGCCACGGCGCGTCAATTCGATTGCGGGATCGTAGTGCATACATATCGCACCGAAGGAAAATAATTCGACTCAATCATTAATGAACGGTGTAACTATGAACAAAAGAAAAAGTATTTGGGCGATCTTCGCCGGTTTTCTAACGGTTGTTCTTTTAAGCACAGGAACAGATTTTATTTTAGAAAAAACCGGGATCTTTACCCCTCCCGAACAAGGATTCTTTACAACGTGGATGCTGGTTCTGGCGTTTGCCTACCGAAGCGTCTATACGATTGCAGGGGGATATGTCACAGCATCATTGGCTCCTCAGAATCCAATGCGCCATGTTGTTATTCTTGGATGTATAGGAACCGCAGCAGGAATCGCAGGGGTATTTATCGGTTGGAATTTATCCGACCACTGGTATCCGATAGCGCTTGCGGCAACAGGATTTCTTTTTACATGGGTCGGCGGAAAAATAAAAACGCGAAATTCACAAACAACTTAAACACAAAGGAGTACGTATGCAAAAAATCAGACCGTTCTTATGGTTCGATGGCAACGCCGAGGAGGCAATGAAGTTCTATGTTTCCATCTTCAAGAAAAAATCTAAAATCATCAGTATTCAGCGGCAGGGTAAGAATGGACCGGTCTTTGGCGGGACATTCCAGCTGCTGGGACAGGAATTTTATGTGCTCAATGGTGGACCGCAGTTCAAATTCAATGAATCGATCTCATTCTTTGTGAATTGTGATACGCAGAAAGAAGTGGATACACTCTGGGCAAAACTATGCGAAGGAGGATCCCCTTCCCGCTGCGGATGGCTGAAAGATAAATTCGGTCTGTCATGGCAGATCATCCCTTCTATTCTTGGAAAATATTTGGGTGATAAAGACCCCGTCAAAGCGAACCGAGTGATGAATGCAATGCTGAAGATGGATAAGATCGACATCAAAGCATTGAAAGTAGCGTATAACGCAAAATAATTTTTCACTAAGGACAATACATGAAATCAGGTCGCTCATTCAAAACCGTCGATGAGTATCTTTCCGAAGTTCCCGCAGAACAGCGAGCGCAGCTCGAGCAGATCCGTTCAACGATCAAAAAACTCGTCCCCGATGCAGTAGAGAAGATCAGTTACAATATGCCGATGTTCTATCTTGGAGGAATGTTCGCCGGATTTGCTGCATTCAAGAACCACTGCAGCTATTTTCCCTGCAGCGGCGGTGTGCTGAAGAATTTTTCAAAGGAGCTTTCATCCTACAAAACTTCCAAAGGGACGATCCATTTTACGTTCGATCATCCTATACCTGCAACTCTTCTTAAAAAGATCATCGCCCTGCGTCTTTCGGAAATTGAACTTCGTAATAAGAAAAAAGGAACAGGATACAGTGCATCAAAAAAATCTAAGATTCTTAATTTTGATATTCCAAAGAATATCGGCAAACCGGCAGAACGTGCATTGGCAAATGCCAAGATCTCCAATCTGAAACAATTGTCGAAATGGAGTGAGAAGGAAGTGGCGGAACTGCATGGGATCGGACCGAAAGCAGTAGGGATATTACGCGGGGCTCTTGAAACCAATAAGTTATCATTTTTTATAAAATAATTATTGAAGGATGTCGATTTCAAACGCTGCTATTCAATTATAGATGTCGGCCCGGTGAATATTTTCACCGATAATGTAAGGTGTAACAACCATTAGAAAAATTATCGTTCAATCAGTTATATGAATACACGAGAACAAATCAAAAAGTATATTACAAGCCAACCTGAATCAAAACGCAGCGACATGCAGGCGCTGCACCGCACTATTCTGCAGGTAATGCCGGCGTGTAAATTATGGTTCTTGGATGGTAAAAACAGTGAAAACAAAACTGTTTCTAATCCTAATATAGGATATGGATCTCGCACGATAAAATATGCCGATGGAAAAACCAGAGAGTTTTATCAAATCGGAATGAGTGCAAACACAACCGGAATCTCTGTCTATATTCTTGGTATTAAAGATAAAAAATACTTAACCCGGACATATGGAAAAAAACTCGGCAAGGCGAGCGTGACCGGGTATTGCATTAAGTTCAAAACGCTGAACGATATCAACATTGATATACTTGAAGCGGCAATACGATACGGTGTTGAGACATCGCAGTAACACAACAGCACCAATTCAAAATGGAAAAGATCAAACGAGTCTGAACAGTCGAGACAGGTACTGTTG
>DMPG01000118.1:0-1912 GCA_003456055.1 Bacteroidota bacterium
TTATCGATCGCTTCCAGTTCAACACGTCCGCCGCGCTCGTGGATGAAATGGTAGATCTTCATTCCGTGTTCATTCTCTTCTTCGCTCTGAACGTTTAGCCATTTTGCGCAGCCGGGAAATCCTTCCGATTCGCAATAGGCAGACATGGAAAGATAAAGATACGACGAGAAGAACTCTTTGTTGATCTGTTCGTTCATTGCTTTGAGAACGTTTTTCTCGAGTTTCATGTTGTGTTCTGNNTTCAATTCGATAGTTAGATTTTGCAATTTTATTTCTTCTACAACGTACCTCTTCATTTTGTGAAAAGCAATAATGCAACATTGAACTTTCTTTTCTATATTTCGTCTAACACTATTATACATCTCAACTAAAAGAAAGCTGCTATGAAGAAAAGAACGATCATCATTTCCATCTCACTGTTCGCTCTGCTTGCGGTCGGTTTTACCGCATACGACAATGTATACCTCAAAATCGGTCAAAACATTGACGTTTTCGGGCGGGTCTATAAAGAGATCGTCAGCAATTATGTTGACGAGGTCGATCCGGAAAAATTCATGCGGTCGGGGATCGACGGCATGCTCGAAACACTCGATCCCTATACCGTATATCTTGCCGGAAAAGATGAGGAAGATATCGATCTGCTCACGCACGGGCAGTACGGCGGTGTCGGAATCTCAATCGGAGTCCGTGACGGTGCGTTGACCGTTCTTTCACCAACCGAAGGATACTCCGCATACAAACAGGGAATCAAAGCTGGTGATAAGATCATTGAAGTTGACGGATTAAAGATCACCGGAACAAATCCGGACAGTGTTCGCTCGAAAGTTCGGGGTGAACCGGGAACAACGGTGAAGATGAAGATCGAGCGTGAAGGAGAAAAAAATCCGATCGAGTTCACATTAGTTAGAGAAGAGATCCAGGTGAACAATGTTGCATACACCGGTTTTGTGAAAGACGGGATCGGCTACATTCATCTCGACCGATTCTCTCGCAGAGCAGGAGAAGAGATCCGTCAATCGATCAGAGAATTAAAAGCAAAGAGCGATCTGAAAGGAATTGTGTTGGACCTTCGCGATAATCCGGGTGGATTGCTTGAAGCAGCGGTGGAGATCGTTAGTAAGTTTGCACCGAAAGGGAGCACCATCGTCACCACGCGCGGACGAAAAGGCGGTGAGGAACGAACATTTACCGTAGAAGAAGAACCGGTCGCAGCAGATCTTCCGATCGCGGTGCTGGTAAATAAGAACAGTGCAAGCGCAAGCGAGATCGTTGCGGGCGCAATTCAAGATCTCGACAGAGGGATCATTATCGGTACGCGTTCGTTCGGCAAAGGACTAGTGCAGACGATCATTCCGCTCAACTATAATTCTTCTATGAAGATCACCACCGCGCGCTATTATACTCCGAGCGGCAGATGTATTCAAGAGATCGATTATCTTCACAAGAACAAGGATGGTGTTTTTGCAACGACGCCGGACAGTTTAAAACGGGAATTCAAAACAATCAAAGGGCGATCAGTAAAAGAGCTGGGCGGAATTTTCCCCGATTCAACGGTAAACGACATTGAACACACCCCGTACTATTTTGAGCTTTTGCGCAAAGCGATGTTCTTTAAATTCGCAACATCGTACGTTGTAAAACATCCGGTGAACGACGGAGAATTTGTGATGAACACCGGCGTGATGAAAGAGTTCGAACAGTATCTGAACGAACAAAAGTTCGAATTTGTCGAGCCGGCGGAGAAAAAACTGAGCGAATTGAAGGATCAGATGGTGAAAGAGAATTACAGTTCCGCATCTATCTCATCCATCGATGCGTTGACGAAGCAGATCCGCAATGAAAAGATCAATGCATTCACCCGATGCTATGATGAACTGAAGAACGAACTGACCGACGAATTGAACTCGCGATA
>DMPG01000118.1:1987-4024 GCA_003456055.1 Bacteroidota bacterium
CAAAGATATTTTTTAAAATAAAAAGCCCATGAAAAAAATAGATTTCATTTCTGTACTGAGCATTGTTTGGATTGGCGCAATTTATGGTCAACCGATCTCATGGAAAATCTTGAATGACCCTGTCGCAGGATTTGTATCGACCGTGGCGATCGGTAAAAATGGAAATATCTATATCGGAACCAATAACACATTCAAACGTTCTGATGACAATGCAGCTTCGTGGGAAACAGTAAGTGCGCCATTCTATAGCCCATCAAGAATTGCATTGCATGTTGATTCAAATGATGATGTTATCGGTATTGGCAGTAATGGTTTATTTCGATCCACAGACAAAGGTGCGTCCTGGAAAAATATTTCAAACGGGCTTCCGTATTTATGGGTTAACGCTTATGTGAAGGATCTTAACGGTTTTCTATTTATTGGAACCGATAGTGGAGGAGTATACCGTTCGACAAATAATGGACAAAGTTGGGAACAAAAAAATTTCGGATTAACCATCCTGCAGGTTATTTCATTGGCAACCGGAAAAAATGGATTTGTGTATGCAGGAACCTCAAGTGGTGGAATGTATCGTTCGACTAATAATGGAGATTCTTGGACACAGCATAATACCGGGACTAATGATCGTTGGATTTTTTCAATAGCAGTTGATACAAGCAATATAATTTACACCGGAGTAAAAAGCGGTGTTTATCGGTCGACAAATTATGGACAATCCTGGACCTTACAGACATTTGGAATCCCAAATCCTTATACGCAATCTTTAAAGATAGACCAACGACGAAATATTATTTATGCGGCAACACTTAGCGGAGTATTTAAATCGTCAGATAATGGTATCACATGGTCTCAAAATCCCAATAGTGGACTATGGAGTAATATCATCAACGATATTGCTGTATCTGACAGCGGACTTTTGTATGCTGCAACATCTGCGAACGGGTTATATACGTCAACAGATAACGGTGAAGAATGGGTACAAATACCGTTGCAGATCAATTCAGTGAATGTTTCTGCAATGGAAGTACTTTCAGAAGAGCTTCTTTTCCTGGGTACTTTTAATAACGGCATTTATCGTTCTACTAACCAAGGTGAAAATTGGAGACCGATCAACAAAGGAGTTTCGGATAAAACAATAGCCTCTATCATATCGATGAACGGTAAACTCTATGCCGCGACTTCTAATTGGGGAATTTTTGAATCGTATGACAATGGAAACAATTGGGGGGCAGTTGGATCAAATTTAGGATTGGTAAATAACAAATGTCTTGCACTCAGTATGTCAAAGATATTGTTCACGGGAACAACGAATGACGGTATTCTAAAATACAGCTCAAAAACAAATTGGGAACATGCCGATAGTGGATTACCCCATCAGACAGTCACTTCTATTATTTCCGACTACAATACTAACTTATTTGCAATATTGAACAATGTCTCTGTTTTCAAATCAAAAAATGATGGGAACTTTTGGGAAAAAAATTCACAAGGTTTGGAACTCAGAACAATTTTATCATTAGCAGCTCATCCATCCGGATTTGTTTTTGCCGGAACCAACTCGGGGCTGTACCTTTTGGTAAACGATGATCTTGTGTGGAGAAAGATAACTTCCATTAATGGAAGTATTAATACGATCTGTATCAGCAACGATGGCAGAATATATTTTGCAATGGGCAATATTCTCTACAGTGGAGATATTGAAGGGCTGGTCTGGAATCTTGAAAAAATATTCCCTTCGGCAATCTCTTCAATTATTCACAAAGGACAATCGCTGTATGTAAATGCCAACGGTAAAATTTATAAGGGGACATTATCAACAACATCGGTGGTTGAATCGTCAGGGCTACCATCAAATTACTCCCTTTCTCAAAATTTTCCCAATCCATTTAATCCAACAACAATGATCAAATATTCATTGCCAAAAACAAGTTCTATCGTTTTGAAAGTGTATGATATACTCGGAAAAGAGGTTGCTACTCTTGTTAATAATTACAAAGAAACAGGTGTCTATTTCGTAGAGTTTGATGCATCCAAACT
>DMPG01000118.1:4045-4296 GCA_003456055.1 Bacteroidota bacterium
GTAATTGTTATCATCAGCCATTGTTGAATCAGAAACGGCTAGTATTACCCGCCGTTTCTGATTCAATTCTCAAACAACTGCAATTGCGGAAGCGCGTGCTTCACTTCTTTTACAATAAATTCAAAATCTTCAGGGCGGTGAACAAAATCAAGCGGGTCAGCCTCAATAATTAGCAATGGACCAATGTTGTAATGACCGATCCATTCTTCGTAATGTCCGTTCAATTGTTCAAGATAACTGCGCGGAATGCT
>DMPG01000401.1:0-811 GCA_003456055.1 Bacteroidota bacterium
ATTTACGAAATACTCCCGGACTCGCAGTACGCATGCTATCAGCGATCACTGACGTAAATATCAATATGATCTCACAGGGAGCATCAGAGATCAATCTAAGTTTTGTTGTTGACGAGGATCAGGTCGATGATGCTGTGCTGCGGCTCCATAAAGAATTGTTTGCGAACGCCGGAAGTTTTCCAGAAATTTTTGAATAGAAAAATTTGTTAGTAAAAAATAACTTAAGAGCCAAACATATGGAACAATTCCACTACAGCGACAATCAATTCTTTTGCGAGGGTGTTTCTGTTCAGGAAATAGCGGAAGAATTCGGAACGCCGTTATATCTGTACAGCAAACAGCAGTTGATCGATAATTATCGTACGATCGATCGTGCGTTTGCCGATGTGGATCATGTAACATGTTATGCATTAAAAGCGAACAGCAATATTGAATTATTGAAATTATTGGTAAAGGAAGGTGCTGGTGCAGATGCTGTTTCTTCAGGAGAGATTTATCTTGCACTCAAGGCCGGGTTTTCACCGTCGACGATAACCTTTGCCGGTGTCGGTAAACGTGATGATGAGATCGAATATGCATTGAAACAGAATATATTTTCGTTTAATGTCGAGTCTGTGCAAGAACTTGATGTTATCAATGAAATAGCCGGAAGACTCAATCAAAAAGCGCGCATCGCTCTTCGCATCAATCCCGATATTGATGCATCAACACATCCTTATATTTCTACCGGATTGAAGTCAAACAAATTCGGTATTGACATCAGTATCGCTCTTGAAAGTTTTCAATATGCCGCATCGTTTCCAAATATTAT
>DMPG01000401.1:818-1391 GCA_003456055.1 Bacteroidota bacterium
CGTTTCAAACCTTGTTCGGGAATTGCGTTCGAACGGGATCAACATTAATCACGTTGATTTTGGCGGTGGATTCGGTGTTCAATACATCAATGCAGTAAAACATCCGCAACTACCGTTAGAAGACACCACCGCTTCAGATGAAGCACCAACATTGGATTCATTCATTACGGCTGTGCTCCCAATTCTTAAAGAAACCGGATGCAAATTATTCATTGAACCAGGACGGTCGATTGTTGCAAACACCGGTGTTCTTGTAACGAAAGTGTTATATCGAAAGCATAATGGCGAAAAGAATTTTGTTATTGTTGACAGCGGAATGAATGATTTGCTCCGTCCAAGTTTATATCAGGCGTATCATCAAATTGTACCATTAACGATCACCGAAAGTGAAAATGAAATCGTCGATATTGTTGGTCCGGTGTGTGAGACAGGAGATTTTTTTGCGCGGGAACGCTTAATGCAGCAAGTTATACGGGGTGATTATCTTGCAATTCTCACTGCCGGTGCTTACGGAATTGTGAACGCATCGCATTATAATGCACGTCTTGGACTTGCAGAGATATTGGTGAACGG
>DMPG01000401.1:1399-16153 GCA_003456055.1 Bacteroidota bacterium
TTCAGCGATCAGTGTTAAGCACGTTTGACAAAATCAATTTTTAGTGTTATGGGAATTTATGAAAGATTTCCGCAATCTGAAAGTTTGGGAAAAATCTCATCGTTTGACCTTAGAAATTTATGAAATAACCCGTTTGTTTCCCAAGGAAGAATTGTATGGACTAACAAGCCAGTTACGTCGCGCATCATCATCTATCCCGACAAATATTGCAGAGGGATGTGGGAGAGGAAGTGATGCTGACTTTAAACGTTTCTTACAAATTGCCTTTGGATCAGCCAGTGAAACTGAGTATTTGTTACTTCTTTCGAAAGATTTGAAGTATTCAGATCTTTCAAAAATTGAGACGTTAAAAATAGATATTGAAGAAATTAAAAAGATGTTGTCATCCCTTATTTATAAACTAAACGTTAAGGGCTGATGACTGAAAACTGATAGCCAATACTAAGTTAGGAACAGTAATGAAAACATATAAAGTTATTGTTGCCGGAGCAACCGGTATGGTCGGACGAAAAATGCTTCAAGTTCTTGAAGAGCGAAAATTTCCTGTTGGTGAAATGATCCCAATGGCTTCTGCTCGTTCGATAGGAAATGTCGTGACATTCAATGAGAAAAATTGGAATGTTCAAGAATTGAATGAAGAAAATATCAAGAAAAGTGGTGCTGAGATTGCATTGTTTTCCGCAGGCGGCTCAGTAAGCAAAGAGTTCGCCCCGATCTGTGCGAAATATGGAATACTCGTCATTGATAACAGCAGTGCTTGGCGAATGGATCCGAATGTTCCGCTGGTTGTGCCGGAAGTGAACCGGGAGATGATATTTTCAGGAAGCAAGATCATTGCAAATCCGAATTGTTCGACAATTCAAATGGTTGTTGTTCTAAAACCATTGCATGACAAGTATAAAATCAAACGTGTCGTCGTTTCCACGTATCAATCCGTTACCGGTGCAGGGCACAAGGGGTACGATCAGTTGATGAAGGAATGGAATAAAGAAAAGGTCGACGCGCCGAAATTTCCATATCAAATATCGTTCAATTGTCTGCCGCATATTGATGAATTTACCGAAAGCGGATATACTAAAGAAGAATTGAAAATGGTGAATGAAACGAAAAAGATCATGGGAGATGATTCAATTGTTGTTTCGCCGACATGCGTCCGAGTTCCATCCATTGGCGGACACAGCGAATCGGTTAATCTGGAGTTCCAAAAACCGTTTGAATTAATTGATGTATTTGAACTGCTGAAAAAAGCTCCGGGTGTTGTTGTTCAGGACAATCCTAAAGAGAAAATCTATCCGATGCCGATCTTTGCCCATGATAAAGATGAGACCTTTGTCGGCCGTATTCGCCGCGATGAATCAGTTGAAAGCGGATTGAATTTGTGGATCGTGTCTGACAATATCCGTAAAGGTGCGGCAACGAACGCAGTGCAGATTGCCGAAGAGTGGATCAAAGGAAAATGATATTTTCATAGAATTATAAATTCGACCTTCACTATAAAGTTGTAAGAGGATACTATGAGCGATTTTTTTACGCGCAGGAATTTTCTCGCTGGAGTTTCTGCCTCTGCATTAGCGGCAATTTATCCCCCTGAATTTATTTCTCTTCTCGAATCGCAGACGAAGAACACAAAACCGCTCCCGCTCATTAAACCAAAAGCTTTAAAACAGGGTGACACGATTGGACTTGTTATGCCTGCGACTGCAAACGAAACACCGGAGTTGATCAATATTTCAAAAGAGATCGTGGAATCGTTCGGTTACAACGTTGTGTTGGGAAAAAATGTTAATAAGGTGTACGGATATCTTGCAGGTTCAGACAAAGAACGGGCAGATGATATCAATGAAATGTTCCGTCGTTCTGATGTTCAAGGTGTATTTCCAATGCAAGGCGGATGGGGCAGCATGCGAATCCTTCCTTATCTGGACTTTGAATTGATCAGGAAGAACCCAAAAGTGTTTATTGGATTCAGCGACATAACAACACTATTATTGGCGTTCTATAAATTTTCAGGCCTTGTAACATTTCACGGACCAAATATCCGTTCAACGTTCAATGAATATGTTTCCGATTATTATTNNTATTATTTTCGAGCGCTCACCTCTCCCAATCCTCTCGGGTTATTAAAACAACCCCCGCTTCCCGCTGGAGAAAAAGTTGAAAAAGAAAATCGAATTATTATTTTGAATGGTGGAAAAGCGAGTGGAGAGTTAGTAGGAGGTAATTTGTCATTATTGGTGACCACTCTCGGCACTCCGTTCGAAATTGATTTGACCGGAAAAATATTATTCCTTGAAGATGTACGAGAAGAGCCGTACCGTATCGATAGAATGCTGACACATCTATTTTTAAGCGGTGCGCTGAATACTGTTGCAGGCATAGTTGTTGGAAAGATGCGCGATTGTGAAGCAAAAGGAGATGGGAATCTTGGCTCGCTGTCACTTGAAGAAATTTTCCGAACTCGGCTCGGATCACTAGGAAAACCAGCGATTTATGGTCTTTCATTTGGTCATATTCGTGATCATATAACACTCCCAATCGGAGTAAAAGCAACACTTGATGCCGATGCTAAGACGCTAACGATTGACGAAGGTGCGGTACGATAAAAGAAAATTATTTAGAAAATCCATTCGAAGGTGTGAATTCAAAACTAAGCGAACCGCGGCCGGTTCTCTTTTCTTTTTTCTTTACCTCTATTTGCCTATCTTATTTCGCCTAAATTATTGTTGTTTTTGCAGTTCACTTTAAAACAATTTTCTATATGGATAACTCAATTACCCGCCCGGAACATTCATCGGCATTTCGCCGCCGCCGCGCACTGAATTGGCTGACGCTTGGTTTTACGTATGCAGCAATGTATATGGGGCGGTACAATCTTTCATTTGCAAACAAAGCTCTTTCCGATAAATATGGGTGGGATAAAACTCAGGTTGGTGCTATCATCACAGCAGCGTTGACGATCTATGGAATATCTGCACTGTTCAATGGACCGATCGCAGATCGCATCGGCGGAAGAAAAGCGATGATGATCGGTGTCTTTGGTGCCGTCGTATTTAATATTGCATTCGGATTGGGAGCATACATAGGCGTGCTTGGTACCGGTGGATTACTGATCGGGTATTTTGCAACCGTATGGGCGATGAACATGTATTTTCAATCATACAGTGCTCTTGCTCTGATTAAAGTAAATTCCGGATGGTTCCATGTTCGTGAGCGCGGTGTCTTTTCTGCAATTTTCGGTTCGATGATCCAAAGCGGACGTGCATTGATCTTTGTTATCGGCGGAATTGCGGTTGCAATTCTCCCATGGGAGTGGGTGTTCTTCATCCCTGCTGCAATCATGTTTGCGATGGGAATAATGACTTTCTTTTTCGTGCAGGATCATCCGCAGGGAGCAGGATATGAGAATTTTGATACTGCTGATGCGTCGAGCGGCGATACAGAAAAAGTTGATATGAAATATTTGATGAAAAAAGTTTTTACAAATCCTATTACACTTACTATTGCATTTGCAGAATTCTGTACCGGGTTCGTTCGCCATGGTTTTGAACAATGGTTTCCGCGCTACATGCAGGAAGCGCAAGGACTTTCGTTGAACTCAGCGGTCTTTCAAAAAGGTGCACTCAGTGTTGTTGTTGCCGGAATTTTCGGAGCTTTTGCCGCCGGAACAATTTCTGACTGGGTCTTTAATTCACGGCGTCCACCCGTGGCATTTATTGGGTACGCTATCCAGATTATATGTCTCACTGTTGTTTGGCTATTGCCGGGAACCGATTGGATCATAGTTGCTTTCGTTGCAAATTCTTTTGCAATCAGCATGGTTCATTCAATGTTATCCGGAACAGCATCGATGGATTTTGGCGGACAAAAAGCAGCCGCGTCCGCAACCGGTTTATTTGATGGAATGCAGTATATCGGCGGAGCTGCGGTCGGTATGGGAATGGGATGGATGCTCGAAACATTCGGGTGGGGAACATGGGGACCAAGTATGATCGGGTTTGCAGTTATTGGCGCAATATTGATGCTGAAATTGTGGAATGTTGTTCCCAAATCAGTAAAAGTTATTCAATANNCAGTGTTGAATAAATTAAACTGATAAATGAACCCTTATCAATACTGGTCACAAGCGATTCATTTGCTTTGATCATAAATTCGCGCGGTGAACGGAAAATTTTTGCAAGCGATTGAAAAATTCCTTTCACTTCAGCCATATAAAATGCAGCACCAACCCCTTTTCCTGAAACATCGCCGATCACAATTCCTACCAGCACATCGCTGATCATAACGTAATCATAATAATCACCCCCGACTTCAAGAGCAGGAGAAGAAACTGCTTTCAGATCAACTGTTGAAAATTCCGGAAGCTGCTGGGNNATGTGAAAATTCCGGAAGTTGCTGGGGTAACAACCGCTTTTGCATTTCCTGAGCAAGCATCAACTCACGCTGCAATCGTTCTTTTTCAAACGATCGTTCGATCAATCTCGCGTTCTCGATGGCAATCGCAACCTGATCCGCAAACCCGGAGAGGATATCAACATCATCTTGATCGAAACCGTATTCGATTTCTTTGGTCGCGTATAAAATACCGATTACATTTTGGTGTGACAACAACGGAACAACAAGCAGCGAGCCAACTTTTCTCATTTTTGGCAGATGCTTCGTCCGCTTATCCGCGCCTACATCGTCGATCATTAGAACTTTTTTTGTCTGGCAGATTATTTTACGGATCGACTTCTCGTCACCCGAAAGAATTGTCTCGATCTCTTCAACACTGATATTTTTATATGACATCAAGCCGCTTTTGTGGAACGAACCTTCCGAGGGAATAATCTCCAACCAAACACTTGCGGCTTGGATAACTTCTGTCGTCATCTTCGTCGCCGTTTCGGCAAGATCTTTCAGATCGAACACTTGAGTGATGAGTCGGCTGAGATTGTGAAGTGAGCTGATCTCGTATTGTTTTCTATCGAACGCTTCAGCAGTAGGAAGATGAAATAATGTACTGCTGAACGACATTCCAAAATAGACGGCACCCAATGTTGATGTAAGTTGAAGGAATGTGAAGAGCGCAGAACTATAATAGTGAATTCCTTTTTCAGTCCATCCTCCTTCTTCACTTGAGATAATGATCAGGATGACGAGGAAACCGAAAAATGATAAAAGAGAATAAAGCAGTGAATAAATCTTTTCCCGTCTCGGCAGGTAAGCAATCCATGCTAAACGAAAAGAATTGACGATGATCATCACTATTGCAATAACCGTAAATATTTTACTGATGATCGCTTCTTCCAACGGTTTATTCATTAACTGCGAGAGCGAAGCGACAAGTATACTGCCGGCAAGAATAAGGAAATTTCGTAGTGTCGTTTTTTTCCTTTTATACAATATTAAATCTTTTATGAAGAGGATCGTCACTATAGAGAATACTGCCGAAATGAAACTGATAATTGACGAGAAGAAAATTGTTTGATAATCCTGCGGGAATAGCGTTAGATCTCTGGTTTTAAATCCATTAAGCGGTAACAGGCTAATGATAAGATATGATGCTAGAAAAATTCCGGCGGATACAGCAACCGATCCGATACTTTGGACTATACCGCGTTGTTTTTCTTTTTTAATGATGGAAATGAAGAAATAAACGGAAAGAAAGGAAAGTAAAATACAAACAGTACGCAACTGCTGCAGAACCGATGTATCAAGGTCTACACTTTTCGTAGCTGCATTGATAAAGAAGACAATAGCAGATAATATAAATGCTCCTAACAGGAGCAGGATTTTTCTAAGACGCATTGAAAATTGTTAAGTGAAATGCCGTTCAATGGTTCGGAAATTACAATGAAAAGTTGCAAAAGGCATTTCAAAGTAGAAAAATATCACTTCATTTACAACGCACGATCTTTAGCATTCATAACAGATTTTCATTGTTTTTACAGACGTTTTGCATTATATTTTGTCCTTGAACTACTTTACTGAGACATCTGAAAAATTGGTTGTCTATTGTCATTCTGAACGAAGTGAAGAATCTCGTTTTTAATTTTGAATGAAAAACAAGATTCTTCGTCGCTACGCTCCTCAGAATGACATTGATGTGAGATTTTTCAGATGTCTCTTATTCTTAAATAGGTTTGTTAATGTGGAAAACTACTGAAGGCAGCACCGCTCGTTTGATCCAGCTTTGCGTAGGATATTTTTTTTTCTATGTAATTACCGGAATCAGTGTAAAATATTTTACCGGAAGTTCGCTGCTTGGTTATCCGGGAATGGAAGAGATACAATATTTGGTTTATAGCACTATCGGTGGAAATCTTATTGCCCTTTCAGTTGTGTTGGTTCTTCGCTGGTATCATCTACACTCAAATAAAATCATTACATGGGGAAAACTGAAATTCCCCCAGGAAATTCTCTACATCATTCCTTCCGGTATTTGCACTGCAGTTGTCATTCCCACAACAACGTTGATGTATCTGCTGCCGATCTCTGTTATGGTAGCAATGGTGATCATGCGTGCAAGTGTAATCATCATCAGTCGAATAGTTGATGCGATACAAATTCGTCAAGGGATATTGAAAAAAAGTGTGTACGTGGAAGAAAATATTGCGGTGCTGTTCGCTCTTTTTGCTGCAGCGATTAATATCTTTTACGTTGGTCCCGGTGATTTTGATTTTGTTCATTCACCTGCAGCGGTAATCATTTTGGGAAGTTATATCGTCGCGTATTCTATCCGTATATATATCATGAACTATTATAAGAATACACGCGCAAACGGTGTAAAACTTGATAACAACGGATTTTTTGCCATTGAACAGATTGCGGCATCAGTTGTAATGTTCGGTGCCGGTTATATTCTGTTCAATTCATCAACATGGTTTGAAACAACGAATGAACAGTTGGTCATCTTCAGAGATTCAATTGCCTTGCCTCATCCGGATTGGTGGTTTGCAATCATTGCCGGAACGGCATTCGGTATGGTGGCGTTCTTTTCGGTGTTTATTTTTATGTTCAAAGGAAGGACGGCAACATTTGCCGGACTCGTCAATCGGTTGACATCGCTTGTTGCGGGAACCGGCGCAACATTGGTTTCATATTTTTTGTTTCAAGGAACGTTCCCTAAAACCCAAGACTGGGTTTCCCTGGTATTTATTTTGATAGCAGTTGCATTCCTGTCACGCGCAGAAAAAAAACGAACACGAGAACTTACCATAGCGAAAGAGATCTAAAACGAATTAACAGAATCGTCTCTGCATTCCAAACATCATTGTAAAAGGAAATAATGGCAGAAAAAAAAGAAACGCTAAAGCCCACCTGGAAGTTTAACCGCGTATTTTGGACAGGCAATATTGTAGAACTATTTGAACGTTCGGCATATTATGCAATGTTCATTTCAATTACACTCTATCTATCGCGTGTTGTTGGATACGACGATATATGGGCGGCATGGATTGGAGGTGCATTTTCTGCTGGAATGTTTTTCCTTCCTCCATTTACCGGAGCACTTGCAGATAAAATCGGATTTCGAAAAGCAATCTTGCTTGCATTCTCGCTTCTGTTTATCGGATACTTCACTCTTGGTTTGCTTCCTTACAAAGAAACAGTGATCCCTGCTCTTATTATTACAATGTTTGGCGGTTCGTTCATTAAATCAATTATTACGGGAACAGTTGCAAAAAATACCACCATAGAGACTCGCGCACGCGGATATTCTATTTTCTACGGAATGATCAATATCGGTTCCTTTCTGGGAAAAACGTTCGCCTATCCATTGCGGTTAGAATGGGGTGTCGCATCAATTAATTATTATTCAGCATTTCTTGCATTTATTGCGTTGGTAACGGTTTTCTTCTTTTATAAATCAACATCACCGATAGATGAAAATGGAAAATCATTCAGCGAAGTATGGGCTGGATTCATTCGCGTAGTAAAGAATGTTCGTCTTGTAATGTTGATCACAATCGTCACTGGATTTTGGATCATTCAACAGCAGATGTACGCGACGATGCCAAAATATGTTCTGCGATTGGTCGGCGAAGGAGCGTCTCCGGAATGGATTGCAAATGTGAATCCATTTGTTGTGGTGCTGTCGGTGGTCTTCATTACACAGTTGATGAAAAAAAGAAAAGCAATCACTTCAATGACGGTTGGAATGTTTATCATGCCATTTTCAGCAATCGCAATGGCAAGCGGTTCTGTCATACAGCATTCTATCGGGAATGAAATTTCGATCTTCGGATTGTTTACTGCGCATCCCATTACCCTGATGATGATTGTTGGGATTATCTTTCAAGGTCTGGCGGAAAGTTTTATCTCTCCGCGTTACTATGAATTCTTCTCGCTCCAGGCGCCAAAAGGAGAAGAAGGTTTATATCTTGGATTCGGTCATCTTCATTCGTTTCTTGCTTCTCTGCTCGGATTTGGGCTCTCAGGATATTTGCTGACGAACTATTGTCCTGATCCCAAAACACTTTCACCGGAAATGCTTGTTCACGCGTACGACAATGCACATTACATCTGGTATTATTTTTCGGTGATTGGATTTTTTGCCGGAATAGGATTGATTGTATATCAGTGGGTGGTACGGCGAGTGGATAACAAACCTGTTCAAAATAATTGAACCGTTCGTACCACACGAACGGTTCAATATTAAAAAAATCTATTTCTTCACATTCCAGAGTTTAGCTGTTGCCCGTTCCAACTCCGCTTCGATCAGTTTTGGATCATGTGTTTTTTCAGGCATATTTTCGAAGACGACGTATGGAACTTTATGTCCGCGTATTTCGATGTGTGTTGGATTTTTCGCTTCGATCTTTTCCCAATCATTGATCTTGTAATAGAAATCCATTTTTTCATCAGGAAGCGAATGATACAGAATTGAATCTTCCTGTCCGGGACGTGCACGGCGTCTGTTCTTTCGAACGGATTCTTCGTATGGAACTTTGATATAGACGAGCGACGCTTTACTCAACATTTCGTCGGAAAGAAATGACATTGCATTGACGATTCCATTCTCTCCGCCTCGGGCAAATTCTACCAATGAAGTCATCTTAGTATGATATTCAGGATCTTTCATCACTTTTTTCTGATAATCCAACGCAAGACGTTTCATATAAAGATCCCAGATGTATTGATCCTTGAACCAATATTTTTCATCACTCCATACGCGTGGTTTACCCATTTGCGTCATCAAATCGTCTAGTTCGAAAGTCTCCCAAACGTATGTGAAATCATCCAATTCTTCAAAGTTTGCAATATGGAATTTTTCCAACCGAACGATCGGATCGCATTTTTTTAAGAAATCGATCACCTCGGATTTGCCCGCGGCTGGTCTGCCGGTGATGATGAGAATTGGGAAATGATTATTTGCCATAAGATGCTCCTTGAAAAATGAAATGATAATATTGTCAGTTTCGGATGAAATTTGGTTAGAAAGATACGAATAAAAACTCTATTTTTGAATGAAGTGTTTCAATTATTATTGTTTGAAAGATTACAATGAGCCTTTTTGCGAATATTTGCACATTACTTATAGACCGAAATATCGCGTTTCGGACAATTCATCATCAGCCCACCTTCACTTCGGAGGAATCAGCAGCGGCACGCGGAGAAGAAGTGAAGATTGGCGGGAAAGCCTTGCTGATGAAAGTGGATAATGAATTCAAACTATTTGTGATCAGTGCTTCGTTAAAAGCAGATTCAAAAAAGATCAAACACTATTGCAAAGCAAAAAGCATCCGCTTTGCCTCAAAAGAAGAACTCTTCGAATTGACAACACTTGTTCCCGGCTCGGTCCCGCCGTTCGGAAGACCGATTTTGAATTTTGATCTCTTTGTTGATTCATCAGTTGTGGAAAATGAAAAGATCGCCTTTAATGCTGGTTCACTTACTGATTCGATCGTTATGAAAACTTCTGATTATCTTTCGTTGTCGAACGCAGTCGTATTTTCGTTCTCACAAATTGATACCGATTGATATTGTGTTGTGGCGTCGAAGAATTCAAAGTATATTCTTTTATCAATATAATTTTAGAGGAATAATGACAACTGTAAAGAAACTTTTTCTCCTTCTCACCTGCATTTCCATTTCATTCTCCCAACTCACCAGACCAGAAAAGTCCAACTACGAAGAGACTTCGCGGTATCAGGATGTGATCGATTTTATTGACGCATTGAAGATCGACGGGAAAAAATTGAAGCAGACCACTCTTGGATATTCCACTCAAGGAAAACGTCTGCCGATGATCGTGTACGGAGATGTCACTGATACAAAACCGGAAACAATTCGGAAGTCGGGTAAATTAGTGGTGTATATTCAAGGAAATATTCACGCCGGTGAAGTGGAAGGAAAAGAAGCGATGCTGGAATTGCTTCGCGAATTGAAAGCAGGCAAGCATGCTGAGTGGAGAAAAAACCTTGTTCTATTGGTTGTTCCAATCTTCAATGCTGACGGAAACGATATGATCAGTTTATATAATCGCCCTTGGCAGCACGGACCGATTGCCGGAATGGGACAGCGCGCAAACGGACAGGGACTTGATCTGAATCGTGATCACATGAAATTAGAAACGCCCGAAGTAGTTTCATTTGTGAAGATGTTGAATGAATATGATCCGTATATGACGATCGATCTTCATACGACCAATGGATCGTTCCATGGATATCACATTACCTATAGCTTTGCAGTGAATCCGGTCATCGATCAGACGCTGGATGATTTCACTCGCAATGTTTTTTTCCCTAACGTTGAACGACGAGTTGAATCAGAACATTGGCGCACCCATCGGTATGGAGATTATCTTGAAAAAACACCAGCCGGAAAACCTGGCTACTATTATTGGGCAAGTGAACCGCGTTTCAACAGCAATTATGTCGGGTTTAGAAATCGTTTAGCGATACTGAGCGAATCATACTCCTATATCTCATTTCAACAGCGAATCGCTTCAACCAAATCGCTCGTGGTGAACATTCTTGATGTAGCAAATACCGATTCAAAATCTATTAAAGAAACGATCCGCAAAGCGGATGAGGCAGCAACGAATATCAGAACATTCGATTCGCTTGCCGTAAGAGCGGAAATCGTAGAATCAAATCCTGCCCAAGAAATACTTCTTGCAGCCGCGAAAGAAGAACGAAATCCGTACAGCAACGAGATCATGTATTTGATGAACGAAGACAGTCTAAAGAAGATCGTCACTGCCGAATTCTATTCATCCAGAGCTACAAAAAAAGCGAAAGTTCCTGTTCAGTATTACATTCCCGATTCATTAGAGGATGTGATTACTCTGCTGCGCGGACATGGAATCCGGCTGACGATGCTCAAAAAGGAAGAGCGAAAGAACATTCAACGATTTGCAATAGGGGAAAATAAAACAGCGGAACGGGAGTTTCAAAAACATAAAATGAGGACGCTTAAAGGAACGTTCGAGCAAACGGAGATGATATTTCCTGCCGGAACATTTGTTGTTAAAATGAATCAGCCGTTGTCGCGCCTTGCATTCTATCTGCTTGAGCCGGAATCGGAAGATGGAATTGTTGCATGGAATTTTATGGATAAATATTTTGGAAATGGAAAGTATTACCCGATTGTGAAACTGTGTGAATTATTTTGACCACCAATAACTAAAGGAATAGTATGAAGAGAGTATTAATGCTGCTGGTTGTAATATCTGCGACGCTTCTTTCACAATTGCAATATCCAAAAACAACAAAGAGTGATCATTCCGATACCTACTTTGGAATTGAAATAGCTGATCCATACCGATGGATGGAACAGGATACGGCTGTTGCCGTGAAGGAATGGGTTGGTGAGCAAAATAAAGTGACGTTCGGATATTTGGATCAGATTCCCTTCAGGGAAAAAGTAAAAGATCGTCTGACAAAGCTAATGAACTATCCCAAGTATGGAGCACCGTTCCGCGCCGGTAAAAATTGGTACTTCTATAAAAATGACGGATTGCAGAACCAGAGCGTACTATATATTCAACACGGATCACTTGAGGCGAAGCCGGAAGTGTTCCTTGATCCGAACAAATTATCTACAGATGGAACAACATCGCTTTCCGGAACAGCATTTGATAAGGGTGGAAAATATTTTGCGTATTCAATTTCCAAAGCCGGTTCGGATTGGCGCGAAATTTATGTGATGGATGTGAAATCCAAAAAACTAATGAGTGACAAAATTGAGTGGGCAAAATTCACCGGTATTACCTGGTACGGCAATGGTTTTTATTATTCACGCTATCCGACTCCTGTCGATACCGGTTCAAAATTATCAACATCAAATGCATATCATAAAGTTTATTATCATGTTCTCGGCACACACCAGTCGAAAGATGCATTGATCTATGAAGACAAAGAGCATCCGCAGCGTCTATTTGGAATAGGCGTAACTGAAGATGCTCGGTTTCTTTCATTGTACGTCAGCCAGCGCGGATCGAACGGTAACGCGCTCTATTATCGTGATCGCAAGAAAAAAATGGAATTTTTCCCTATCACCACTTCATTTGATGATGATATCAGCATTATTGACAATATCGGCGATAAACTTCTTCTTACAACAAACAGAAACGCACCCAATAAAAAAATAGTCTTGTGTGATCCCACCCGTCCGGAAGAAACGAATTGGAAAATAATTCTACCGGAAAAACCGGAGCCGTTGACATCGGTTACCATTGTCGGGAATAAAATATTCGCCGTTTATATGAAAGATGTCAGTCACCGCGTGTATGTCTACGATCTGAACGGAAAATTTGAGAATGAAATTTCTCTCGAAACACTCGGGAATGTCAGCGGTTTCGGCGGAGAGCGAAAAGATCAATTCACATTCTATACGCTCACGTCGTTTACGTATCCCGCAACGATCTATAAATATGATCTCAAATCCAAAACGTCATCGTTGTTCAGAAAAACGGAAGTCGATTTTGATCCGAACGATTATGAAACCAAACAAGTGTTCTATCCCAGCAAGGATGGAACGAAAATTCCGATATTCATTATCCATAAAAAGGGAATTCCGTTGAATGGAAATAATCCTGCGTTATTATATGGATACGGCGGATTCAACGTTTCCATCAATCCGTCGTTCAGCCCCTCACGGTTATTGTGGCTGGAACAAGGGGGAGTGTATGCAGTTGCCAATATCCGCGGCGGAAGTGAATACGGAGAGAAGTGGCATGAAGCGGGAATGCGGCTGAACAAACAAAATGTGTTCGATGATTTTATAGCGGCGGCGGAATATCTCATCTCGGCAAAATATACCAATGCTTCAAAGCTGGCAATCCAGGGAGGCTCAAACGGCGGTTTGCTCGTCGGTGCGGTGACCAATCAACGACCTGATCTTTTTAAAGTGGCTCTTCCCGCAGTTGGTGTGATGGATATGCTGCGATTTCACAAGTTCACAATCGGATGGGCGTGGGTGAATGATTACGGCTCAAGCGACGATTCCGTCCAGTTTAATTATTTGAAAAAATATTCTCCCATTCATAATATTCGTGAGGGAGTGAATTATCCTGCAACGCTGGTGACAACTGCTGATCATGATGATCGTGTTGTTCCTGCACATTCGTTCAAATATATTTCCACGCTGCAGGAAAAATATAAAGGACCAAATCCGGTGATGATCAGAATTGAAACCTCTGCCGGTCATGGAGCAGGAAAACCAACGGCAAAGATCATTGAAGAAACTTCCGATATCTATTCATTTACATGGTGGAATATGGGAATTACGCCGATGTATTTGTTAAAAGAATAGTGAGCAATATTTTGTTTGCAGAGATGTAGTATCTTCGAAAAGTAAAATCAAAATTACGTGAATCCTTAATTGGAATTTAACTCCGCCTTTTAAGGCGGAGTTAATCTGATCAACCAAATCCAGTCAGGGCTTTAGCCCTGCAAAAATATAGCATACGTAAAAGTAATGATTCATGCAGTATGGGGAACTAAAAATAGAGAATCCTTTCTGACAACGGAAATAAAACCGGTCGTTATTAAGCATATTCGTGAGAATGCCAAAGAGAAGAAAATATTCATCGACACGATTGATGGTTCTACAGAACATCTTCATTGTCTTTTTGGACTCAATGCCGAGATGTCTATTTCGAAGGCATTACAATTGATGAAGGGTGAATCGGCGTTTTGGATGAATGTACATAAGATCACCAAAACAAAATTTGAATGGGCAGATGAATATTATGCTGTCTCCGTTAGTGAATCACAACTTGAAAAGGTGAGAGCCTACATTCTTAATCAAGAAGAACATCATAAAAAAGTGACATTTCAAGATGAATATGAAGAATTTATGCGTGTTTACAATTTTGAGCATCACGGCTAAAGCCAATAGTTTTATTTGAATTGATTCTCCGCCATAAATGGCGGAGTTAAATTCCAAGAAACAATTTTCCCAGCAAGATTATGTCACACAGAAATATTAAAAAAATCTAAATGGATTGGTGAAAAAGATTTGTACTGAAATGGGGGTGGAGTATGGGATTGGATATTAAAAATTGGCCTAAAATTAACTCCCAAATTATCCCTCCAATAGATTTTAGCAAAATCTTATTGAAAATTTAATCATTAACCTCTTGCGTATATCCAAGCTATTTGTTACAATGACTTAAAGTTATTCTTGAACAAGAGACCATTCTTGCCAATAAAGACAACAAAAGTTGTTCTCCCTAGTTTCCCGAATCTTCAAATTCGTCTGCAAAGTCATATACTTTTTATAAAAACCATCACAAAATTAATAGTCATTGCGAGGGAGCAAAGCGAC
>DMPG01000400.1:0-151 GCA_003456055.1 Bacteroidota bacterium
ATGTGAGATTTTTCAGATGTCTCGGTTAGTTCTTTATTCGAGAATGAAAATATCGATTGCCGAAGAATTCATCAATGATCATAAGAACAAAAAAAGCGAATAGTCCCATGATAAAAAATTTGCCGGACGGTGTATTCACTGCTTGATTGAC
>DMPG01000400.1:236-7030 GCA_003456055.1 Bacteroidota bacterium
TAAGCACTAACACCATTGCAAATATGTTAGAAGAATTCTTAATTGCCCGCAGCCAAAATGATTCTTGTTGAGCGGGAAGGATTTCTTTCATTACGTGTGCGGTGAATTTTCGTGTTGGAGATACGGCGATATCATTCTGCACCGTTTTTTGTATCGCTTTCAACAATAAAATCTCTTTTTGCAAACCGGAAGATTTTGAGATCATACTCTCTATCTCGTTATAACGCAACGGAGTTAAAGTGCCATCCAGATATTCCATTAATTCTTCTACTGTGGGGTTCTTCATATATTCACCATTTGTTTCATTTCAGAAAAATGCCGCAGCACGGCAGATCGTAATTGAATTCGCGCGCGAAACAATCTATTCTTTACTGTGCCAAGCGGCAAACCAGTCACACTGATAATCTCTTCATAACTCATTTCCTGCAAAAAGAACATCGTCAAAATAGTTGAGTAACTCTCTTCCATAGTGGATATTTCACGCCGAACAATTTCAGAGAATTCGTTGCTTTCCAATTCTATATCTGGTTCATCATCTTCGGACGGTATTTCTATCTTCATCTCCTCGTCATTTTCCATATCAATAGACAAGAGATTATTGCTGCCGCGTTTATTCAACGCCGATGAACATACATTGAATAAAATTCTGTAGAACCATGTAGAAAAACTCGATTTCCTCTCGAAACTTGGCAGCGCCCTATATGCGCGAACAAAAGCATCCTGCAATGCCTCTTCTGCCTCACTTCTGTTCTTAAGCATTCTCACTGCAAGGATCATAGCCTTATCCTTATGACGATCAACCAATTCGGCATACGCCCTCTGGTCTCCGTCAATAACACGCTGGATAATCTCGTTCTCAGTAGTTTTCATTCAATAGTTCTGCTGAACATATGCTTACTTAGACTATCATGCTCCATTTCAGGTTTCACGATTCGGTTGTTATATTCTGAAAATATTCCGAAATAAAATTGAAACCTTGACGGTGAACTTCAAGTCAAAGTAATAAAGCCAGGAACAAACATCAATAACCAAATAGAGGAGATATTATGAACGAAGAAATTCTTATCCCAATTTTCATGTTCGCTTGTATTGCAGTAGTATTATATAAATTTTTTGATGTTCGTCACAAAGAACGAATGACGATCATCGAAAAAGGATTGGTAAGTGAAGACCTGAAACATCTCTATGTGCGCGGATGGAAAACAAACCCATATTCGTCACTTAAATATGGAATGTTAGCCGCATTCATCGGAGTGGGCATTTTGGTCAGTGCGTTCTTATCTCAAATGTTCTTTTCCCATGAAGAACAGATCACNNAAAAAAAGAATGTCGGAAGATGAAAAACAACAATCCTAGATAGAACCTTCATTAATTGTATAGAAATGTTCGGAACAAAAAAAAAGATCGAGCACATGCTCGATCTTTTTTTTACGAAAACACCTTCAAACAAATTTTCTTACATCTTTCCAAGCAATACCAAAATAATTTCGGAAAGAATGAGAGCGATTATGATCCATTCCAGAAACTGAGCCCGTTGGGCTTCCAAACGGGAAATGACGAATGTTGAAGAGCGGGAAATGATCGAAACTTTTTGTTGAATGGCGCGAATTCGGTCCTCAAGATCGAATTCGCGTTTTAATTTTTTATACAATTCATCAATCTTCTTGCCGCCGCTCCACACAATTTCCGGCTCATCAAAAGCCGAAAGATTATAAGCCAGTTCTTGCTCTACAGAAATTGCAAGACCAACCTCTTTTGTTAACGTTTTTTCATTTTTTTGAATCCTTCCCTGTGAGGCTAAGGTGGCAATGGATTCTTCTAATCTGGCAAACGTATCTGAAATCAGTGATTCATAATATTCCAGCGATACGGATCGACTGAGAACGATGCTCACAACCAATGCGATATCTCGATTGAATTCTTTGATGTATAATTCTTCTGTCCCTTCCGGCATCTTTAAAGTTGAAGTAATGTTCAATACAAAATCATCTTCGCTGAATCGCCGGTTTGGACGTTGAACACAACCGCGCATTGTATCAAGTGTTTCGGTAATCTCTGCTTGTGAATGATTGAAGAAGACAATTGAACCATAATCAAAGACCGTGATCATTTTGTGNNAAACTAAGTTGTGCCAACAGCGGATTTAAATTCAAAATTTTACCGCCGAAGTTATTCACCAGAATATCGCGAGCAACTTTCAGATCGTACGACGATGCAACGTCGAACGCTTTTACATTTATTTTTTCAGATTCAGGTTGCTTCATATAAAAATAATCGAAAAACCGGGTTGGTTACTGGCTTTGTTCATGGTCGTTAATTTTCTGGTTGAAATTTATGAACCTCTTCGACCACAACATCCACAATTTCACTCTCTTTGATCTTTCGGATCATTACTCCTTTGCGATACAGAATTCCAACACCTTTTCCCGCCGCAATTCCGATATCTGCATCACTGGCTTCGCCTGGTCCATTCACTACGCAACCAAGTACAGCAATTTTTACCGGCTTCTTCACTCCTTCAAGTCGCTTTTCTAATTCTGCCATGATTCCGAACAAGTCAATCTCTAACCGTCCGCAGGTTGGGCAAGCGATCAACTCAACATTGCGTGTTGCAAGTCCGAGAGAACGAAGAATTTCTTTTCCAACTTCAACTTCCTTTACTGGATCATCCGTCAAGGATACACGAATTGTATCGCCGATTCCTTCAGCCAATAATGTCCCAATACCAACGGCTGATTTGATCGTTCCAATGCGCGTCAATCCTGCTTCTGTAACTCCAAGATGAAGAGGAATGTCGGTTCTCTGTGCAACAAGTCGGTATGCTTCGATCATCAAACGAACATCGGTCGATTTCACGGAAATGATCACATCACGAAAATTGAATTCATCGCAGATACCAACATGACGCATTGCAGATTCGTACAATGCTTCAGCTGTTGGATAACCATATTTTTCAAGAATGTCTTCTTCCAACGATCCAGAATTCACACCGATTCGGATCGGAATCCCTTTATCCTTCGCCGCGCTCAATACCTGGCGAATTCTGTCTTTCGATCCGATGTTTCCAGGATTGATACGAACTTTTGCAACATTCGCTTCAATTGCTTTTAACGCAAAGATATGATTAAAGTGAATATCGGCTACGATCGGTAATGGAGATTGTCGAACAATCTCTGCCATTGCTTCCGCAGCTTCTTTGTCATTCACTGTTACGCGAACTATGTCGCATCCCGCTTCGTGTGCATCAACGATCTGCTTAACAGTACCAACAATATCATCAGTCTTTGTTTTCGTCATCGTTTGTACCGAGATTGGAGCGCC
This sequence comes from Bacteroidota bacterium, assembly GCA_003456055.1. Lineage (GTDB taxonomy): Bacteria > Bacteroidota > Ignavibacteria > UBA10030 > UBA8401 > UBA8401. The sequence goes on from DMPG01000400.1 coordinate 3,558, forward strand.
GCCGCCAACCTTGATTCCACCGATGCTCACTTGACGAGTATGCCGGCGAATACCGACTTTATAATTAGATGGAACCGAATTTCCGTTTCCACTCTGTGTCGGTTGAATTACTGGTAAGATGTTTTCCATAAAAAAAAGATCCTATTATAAATAAATCAATGAACGCTGAGACGCTGAGGTGCAGAGAAAAATTATTCTATTAACTTATTCACTCTTCTGCGAATCCCATCTTTTAACAAAGGCACGTTAAAGTTAATCAGAAGACCTAAACGTTTATCAGCTAATTTCAAGTATGTCACAAGCTGCACTTCATGAACCGGGAGGATTGTCTCTACAGCTTTTAATTCAACCACCACTTCATCTTGGACAAGAAGATCGATGATAAATTCTTTGTTGAGATTTTTCCCTTTATAGATGATCGGTAATTTTATTTGTTACTCAACATATAAATTCTTTTTTCGTAGTTCTTCAACTAAACATGCTTCATACACAGATTCCAATAAACCAGGACCAAGTTCGCGATGCACTTCAATCGCCGCAGAAATTATTTCATTTGTCAACAGATCATAATCAGATTTCTTCATAACTCTCAGCATCTTAGCGGCTCAGCGTTGAACTCTAATTTAGTTTCTTGCTCGCCTCAAAAAGAATTTTCTTCTCTTCGTCATTAAGACTCTGGTAACCATCTTTACTGATCTTGTCGAGAATATCGTCGATCTGTTTTTGAGCTTTTATCTGTTCTTCGTTGTTTCTATTTGTGTAGTCATTGATATTATACACCTTAGCATCAGTCACGTTTCCATAGTTTACAGGCTGCTTTTTCGTATTGCTGAATGTTGAAGCAAACTTTGAAAAAACATTATCGCTTTGAGTTCTTCCATACAGACTGTCAAAGCGATATCCATCAGAAAGGAGATATATGAATCCGACTAACGCTCCGCCAAGATGGGCAAAGTGGGCAACACCATCCATGCTTCCGATGGAGAATATTTCGAATGCCATATACATCACAACAAAATATTTCGCCTTGATCGGCAGAAGAAAATAAACGTAAATGGGGCGTTCGGGAAACATCATTCCAAACGCAAGCAGAACGCCATACACTGCACCCGAAGCTCCAACCGTTGGACCTACCGATGTGAACATTGGAGCGATCAATAGATTCGCTAATCCGCCGCCAAATCCACAGAGCAGATAATAGATGAAAAATTTTCGAGAGCCCCACACGTGCTCAAGTTCCATTCCAAACATCCATAACGCGAGCATATTAAAAAGGATGTGTGTAAAACTTGCATGCATGAACATGTAACTAAACAATTGCCAAAATCCAAACCCGGCACCAAACGGCCATAATGCAAATGCATGATAGAAAAATTCCTCAAATGAAAACTCGCCAACATGAAAATTCCCGAGGAACATCATCCCCAAAAACACTGCGCCATTTGCAATCAGCAATGATTTTATTACCGGTGGAAAGAACTGAAACCCGCCGAAGAAACTTGGTCGATTAAAATTGCCTGGACGATTATAAGCCATAATGTATTTTTATAGTTTCAACACACTTAATAAAGAAAGTCGTCATGCCCGAGTGTTTTAGTCGGGCATCTAGAAATGGATTCCCGCTAAAAACGCGCGGGAATGACGTTTATTTTAAAATATGGATAAACATTTATTTATTATTCAATGCTGCAACACCGGGAAGTTCTTTCCCTTCCAAAAATTCCAATGATGCACCGCCGCCGGTGGAAACGTGCGATACCTGTTTTTCCAATCCTGCTTTTGCAATTGCAGCAGCGGAATCTCCTCCGCCAACAATTGTTGTTGCTCCAAGTTTCGTCGCATCAACAAGAGCCTGTGCAATCGCATTCGTGCCTTTGGCAAAATTAGACATTTCAAACACACCCATCGGACCGTTCCACACAACCGTTTTTCCTTTACGGATCTCTTCGCTGAATAATTTGATCGTTTCTGGACCAATATCCATTCCAACAGCATCTGCAGGAATTGAGTTTACATTGACAATCTTAGTGGGTGATTCATTATCAAATTTTTCGGCAACAACACAGTCAACCGGAAGAAGAAGTTTGATATTCTTCGCTTTTGCTTCATCGATCAATTGTTTTGCAAGCGCGATCTTATCCTCTTCCAACAACGATTTCCCGATTTCCATTCCCTGAGCTTTGTAGAATGTGAACATCATTCCACCGCCGATCAATAATGCGTCAACTTTTCCCATCAGATTTTGAATAACATCGATCTTTCCGGATATTTTTGCACCGCCCATAATTGCAACATACGGTTTTACCGGATGACTTGTTGCTTTCTCCAAATACGCCAATTCCTTTTCCATCAAGAATCCGGCAACCGCTGGAAGATAATGAGCTACTGTTTCTGTTGAAGCGTGAGCACGATGAGCGGAACCGAAAGCATCATTGACAAACACATCGCCAAATTCTGCAAGCTGCTTCGCCATTGCTTCGCGATCTGCTGCTTCTTTTGATGTTTCTTCTTTATGAAATCGTGTATTCTCCAGTAATAGTATTTCACCGTTCGCTAAAGAGTCTACTATTTTTTTAGTTTCTGCACCGATCGCGGCAGGAGCCAATTTTACAGATTTGCTTAACAATGCAGAAAGACGTTCAACGATCGGTTTCATTTTATGTTTGCCTTCAATGAAGGCTGCTTCATCGAACGATTTCCCGTCTTTTTCCGCTTTCTCTTTTGCTTTTTTAGCATCTTTTTTTGGATCGCCGAGATGAGACATGAGCACAAGAGATTTCGGATTGTGTCCAAGAATGTAATTGATCGTCGGCAATGCTGCTTTGATTCGAATGTCATCCTGAATGACACCGTTCTTTAAAGGAACATTAAAATCAACGCGCAATAACACGCGTTTGTTCTTAAAATCAATATCGCTGATAGTTTGCTTATTCATAATGATGATTCCTTTCTCATGAAACAAAAGGGCTGAACTCACGCATCGAGATTCAGCCCTTGTTCACTGTGAATATTATTTAAAGTATACTCAATTATTTTCCGGCCATTTTTTGCACAAGATCAACAACGCGGCATGAATACGCCCATTCATTGTCGTACCAGGAAACAACTTTAAAGAATCTCTTTTCGCCCTTTAAATTGTTCTGCATAGTTGCAAGAGAATCATAGATCGAAGAACGATCGTCATGAATGAAGTCAGATGAAACAACTTCTTCATTTGCATAACCAAGAATACCTTTTAAATATGTCTCGGAAGCTTTTTTGAACAATCCGTCAATCTCCTCGATCGATGTGTCGCGTGTTGCACGAAATGTTAGATCGACAACAGAAACATCCGCTGTCGGCACACGGAATGACATTCCGGTCAATTTTCCTTTTGTCTGCGGAAGAACTTCGCCGACTGCTTTTGCTGCACCGGTGGTCGATGGAATAATATTGATTGCAGCCGCACGTCCGCCTCTCCAATCTTTTTTGGA
>DMPG01000400.1:7066-10854 GCA_003456055.1 Bacteroidota bacterium
AGAACATGAACGACCGGCGCTAAACAGTTTGTTGTGCACGATGCATTGGATACGATGATATGTTTTGCAGCATCGTATTCGTGATCATTCACACCCATCACGATGGTTTTTACATCACCTTTACCGGGAGCAGAGATAAGAACTCTTTTAGCACCGCCGGCAATATGTCCTTTGGCTTTTTCAGAATCGGTGAACAATCCGGTTGATTCGATAACGATATCAACGCCGAACTCTTTCCACGGTAATTGTGAAGGATCTTTTTGTGCTAAAATACATCTGATTTTATTTCCATTAACAACAAGAACATCATCAGCTTCCTGTGAAGGAGTGCTTTTTTCACTGCTTAATGTTCCTTTAAATTGACCATGAACTGAATCATATTTCAATTGATAGGCAAAATATTTTGCATCGGTGCTTACATCAACAACTGCAACAACATCGATCTCTTTTCCAAGAACACCTTTGTCAACCATTGCACTGATCACTTGACGACCAATTCTGCCAAAACCATTAATACCTACTTTAACAGCCATATTTATATACTCCTAAAAAAAGAAAATGCATAATTTTGTTGGTTTGCTGATGAAAATTACCAAGAAATTGAGTCAGAAGCAAACATTGATACTCTGGTGATAATCTGCTATTTTTAATCAATGAAAATTCTCTCCCTCTTCTCCTCAAAAAAAATTAGGCCATTATGGCATTATTCTTCCGCCAATGTTTTGTGGCGTGTAATGTTCTCGCACAACGGTAAAATAATAATAGAAGACAGAAATACCGAAACAAAATCAACATTGTTCTCTTGTTTGGATTCGCTTTCAGGAAAAACTCTCTGGAGAGAAAAAGTTTTCGGAGAACAATGGTGGATCGGTCTTGAAGGGATAGTGAATGATAGACTATATTTGCACGGTTTCAAAAAACCAGATATGCCGGAGAGTAAAAATATCGTTGCGGTTGATGGCAATTCCGGAGAGATATTGTGGAAAAATGATGAATGCACATTCTTAGCAATACAATCCCCGTTTATTTATGGATATAAAGATCTTTTTGAACGGAGAGTCTATTATAAGATCAATGAGAGCGACGGAAAAATCATTGAAGAGCTTGCCTCCCTGCCGGAAAGTATTGATCCCAATAGACAGTATGAAAAGACCGATTTTATTTTCCCTCAATCACTCTCCGAAACAGAGACTGAATTATGGAATATCGTTCGTAGTGAGATAGAATGCACGAATATTGAACATGCCAAAATTGGGAAATATTTTCTTTTTAACGCATACACCCCGCATTCCGACCCTGCCTTGGGACTGAAAAATACGTTCTATATCATTGACAGTGCTACCAAGAAAAAAGTATATTTCGATGTGCTGAATGAATTTACGCCGTACGCTGTTCCTGATTCATTTTTTGTTGATGAGAACACTGATAGAGTAAATGAATCTTTCGGGACACTCTATTATGTTAAAGAACGAAAAACACTCGTTGCAGTAAAACTTTCGTAAGGATTAAACCATCAATGGTGTCCCTTTGGGACTTGCGAAGGTTATGAAAAAAATAAAAGCAAACCATCGCATGGTTTGCTTTTAACTAAATATTGGGAATTACATCAAGGAACCACTTATGGAAATCGGACAAATTGTCTTTATCATTGTTTTTCTCATTTCATTCTCTTTTTTCGGCATCAGTATTAAACGGCTTATCACTACGCTGCAACTCGGGAAATCAGATAATCGATTCGATAATATTCCTACACGATTGAAGAATGTCTTTACCATCGCACTCCTTCAGACAAAATTATTACGCGAACCGATCTCAGGAACATTCCATTTATTTATTTTTTGGGGATTCATTGCCCTTTCACTCGCTGTTGTTGAATCATTAATAGAAGGTTTGTTCGGACATTTTTCATTCTCATTTCTTGGAATCGGATATAAAGTCATCACGTTCTCTCAGGAGATTTCCTGTTTACTGGTAATGGTTGGTGTTATCGGTTCATTATGGAGAAGATTCATCACGAAAGTAAAACGACTGCAGGTAGATGCGCACGGAAGTAAAGATGCTGCAATGATCCTTTCGTGGATCTTTTTGATCGTTACATTCACATTATTCCAAAATGCAGCCCGCATCAAGATGAATATGATTGAAGAGGGATGGCAATATCCGGTATCATCATTATTATCATCGATGTTTGCATATAACCAAACAACGTACATTGCGGAAAATATTTTTTGGTGGGGACATATTACTTTTGTTCTCGCATTTTTGAATTATCTCCCCTATTCAAAACACCTTCACGTTCTTACATCGGTTCCGAATGTTTTCTTTTCTTCGCTGAAACCCAAAGGAGCACTGATTCCAATTAACCTTCAGGATGAAACACTAACGAAGTTTGGCGTAACCGATATTGAAGACCTTACCTGGAAACAATTATTGGATGGATATACATGTACAGAATGCGGGCGATGCGAATCCGTTTGTCCTGCAAATATCACCGGCAAATCATTGTCCCCTCGAAAAATTATTGTTGATACACGCCGAAGAACTTCGGAAAAATCACCGATCATGATCGCTGGAACAGCAGAAGCCAATCAACAAATAATTTCAAACACACTTCTCGACAATTATATCACCGATGAAGAATTATGGTCATGCACAACCTGCATGGCGTGTGTTCATGAATGCCCGGTGATGATCGAACACGTTGATGAAATTGTTGATATGCGGCGCGGTTTAGTATTGAATGAATCCAGATTCCCGCCCGAATTAAAAACGGTGTTCGATAATCTCGAGCGAAACTTTACACCGTGGGGATTTTCACATTCAACTCGTGCTGACTGGTCAGAAGGATTGAACATTCCGCCAATGGCTCAAGTTGGCGATGCAAAAAATGTTGATGTTTTATTTTGGGTTGGATGTGCAGGTGCGTACGATGCGCGGTACAAAAAAGTATCGGTGGCATTTTCAAAACTAATGCAGCACGCCGGAATCTCATTTGCGATTCTTGGCACTGAAGAGAAATGTAACGGTGACGCCGCGCGAAGGATGGGAAATGAATATTTAGCTCAAACTATGATGACAGAAAACATCGAAACATTGAATCGCTATAATGTAAAAAAGATCGTCGCAACCTGTCCCCATTGTTTCCATTCGCTCAAAAAAGAGTATCCCCAATTTGGCGGTAATTTTGAAGTTGTCCATCATACAGATTTCTTAAATTCACTTGTTGAAGAGGGAAAAATAACAATTCCCGCAGAAAATAAATCTTCGGGTAGTGTTACATATCACGATTCTTGCTATTTATCTCGTTATAATGATATAATCGATTCACCAAGAAAGACATTAGAATCGACCGGTGCCGAACTAGTTGAGATGCATCGATCAAAAGACAAAGGATTATGCTGCGGTGCAGGCGGCGGAAGGATGTGGATGGAAGAAACAACCGGTAAACGTATTAACATTGAACGGACTGAAGAGGCGCTTTCTACCGGAGCAACTACGGTCGCTTCTGCATGTCCGTTCTGCATGACGATGATGAGCGATGGCGTGAAAGAAAAAAATGCTGCTGAAAAAGTACAGGTGCGCGATGTTGCAGAGATTCTGCTCGATGCTATAGAACGAACATAATAGTAGTATGACCGAAAATCCTGAAATATCGAAACCAAAAGAACGAATGCCAAGCGTTGAAGAACGTCTTGAGTGGTTTGCCGAATACGAAAAAGTGAAAAAGGTGCCTGCAGTATGTAAAAAATTCGGTATCAGCCGAAAGACATTTTACAAGTGGTGGAAAC
>DMPG01000284.1:0-202 GCA_003456055.1 Bacteroidota bacterium
TTTGGCTGCGGGCAATTAAGAATTCTTCTAACATATTTGCAATGGTGTTAGTACTTTCAATGATCGGAATTGCGTTGGTATCTAATCCATCGTCTTCAACCGGCGGCACCAGTGCATTATCTAAAAACATTGAAGCGTACTCTGCAACATACAACACTGTAATAGATGCATTCTCGAATTGGACAGAACAATATACTCATCC
>DMPG01000284.1:337-3340 GCA_003456055.1 Bacteroidota bacterium
CAATAGACAACCAATTTTTCAGATGTCTATAACCTATAATATTTTTGGTACCATAACTACTATTTCTTGCCGAGATTCTGCAATCGTATAACTTCTTGCAAGCCCAAGCACTTTTTAGTATTTTGACTGCACACATTAGGAAATGAGAAAGTGACTGTGCAGTTCAATGTCTAAAAAACAAGTTCCTCGGATCAAAGTCGATAAAATCGCATTAAAAGACATATCCGTTTTCCCATTATTCAAAGCCTCTCTAGAGAACAGCCTTTTTGGAGCTATTCTTGCGGTTGTCTATCTTGGAATAATGCTTTATATCGGTCTTACGTACCATGTTGTGGGAGATTATCACGTTGAGACCGATTTTTTTCAGGCGTACGTTCCTTCGGCAAAGGATATTCTCAAAGGAATCTGGACAATAGAAGATTTCCGCGGACCGGCGTATCCTTCATTGCTTGCATTGTTTAGTATAGTATTTAAAGATTTTTTTACTGCAGGGATCATTGTTTCAACCGTCACAGCCTCGCTGACGTTATTCTTTACGTTTGAATTGATCAAAAAATTGTTCCGTTCCGACATTGCGTTGATCGTTGTCTTGTTGACCGCATTGAATAAAACATTTGTTCAATACAGCTATACGGCGGGAACAGATATGACATTCAATTGTTTTGCCGCAGCAACAATTTATTTTCTTTTAAAGGACGAACAACGTTCCTGGGTGAACATTGTTCTGTCTGCACTTTCAGCTTCATTGGCATATCTTACCAGGTATAACGGCATCTTTGTTTTGGCGGCAATTCCGGTGATCATTACGGTGTTCAATATCTACAAGATCGAGATGAAACAACGACTGATCGTCTCTGGTGGTTTTGTCGGTTCATTTTTTCTGTTTATTGCTCCGTGGGGCTTCCATTCATTGAACGAAAAGGGAAGTTTCTTCTATAACAAAAATTATCTCAATATTGCATACGAAATGTTTGGTAAGGGAAAAATGGGTTGGGACCAATACTGGAATGTTGAATCCTCTAAATATTCTTCGTTATCTCAGGTCATATTTGTCGATCCCGGATTATTTGTCTCAACACTCTTCAAAAATATGTATGAACATCTCTTTAGTGATCTTAATCTACTTGTCGGATGGGGAATTGGAGTCTTTTTTATTGCAGGAATTATCGGATTGTGGAGGTATCGTCCGAATGCACGTCAATCAGCATTTTTTACTTTTGGCGGTTTGATGTTTGTAGTGTTATTACTTGTATTTTATGGTGAACGATTTTCGATGTATCTCATTCCTGTGTATACAACGTTTGCTGTGGTGCCATTAACGTGGGAACGATGGAGAAAAATCCCTTTCTACAACGGGTTGATCGTCGCGCTGGTGCTGATCGTCTGGACAGCAGTTGGTTCATATAGTTTTAACCGTTTGAATATCGACTCCGGTCCTAAAGAAATAAAGGTGATCGCAGATTGGTTTAATGCAAATATTAAGGATACTGATGAGTCGAAGATCGTCGTATGCCGCAAACCGCACATTGCATACTATATCAACAAGACCATGAAATATTTTCCGTATGTTAATACATTCGCTGATCTCGAACTCGAGACAAAAAAACTAAAAGCGGAATATTTTTTTTACGGACTCTTTGAAGCGAACATGCGTCCGCAATTTCAATCGCTATTGAAACCGGCAAATGCGCCCGCATGGCTTGAACCAATTGCATATACTTCAACCCCGCCATCGGTATTGTATAAGGTAAAGTACTGATCTAAAAATCTGTATTCAGAAATCATTTTGTTTTTAACATAGGAAAGTGAGAACAATTGCCACAAACGATTAACATACTTTTTATTGGCGACATTATCGGAAAACCGGGACTTGATCTCGTAACGAGTCTATTCAAAGGACTTATTGAAAAAAACAAGATTGATTTTTGCATTGCGAATGGAGAGAATGCAGCCGATGGGAAAGGAATTGAAGAAGGTCAGGTAAAACAATTGTTCGATCTTGGAGTGCACGTGATCACCGGCGGAAATCATACGTTTGATCGCTGGGATATGAGGAAAGTCTATACCTCGTTCAAGCATTTGCTTCGTCCGCTGAATTTTCCACATGGAACAGCAGGAATTGGGTACACAATTTATGAACTAAAAAGCGGTGTAAAGGTCGGAGTTATCAATCTGCAGGGACGAACCTATATGCAGCCGATCGAAGATCCATTCCGCACTGTGGATTGGGCTCTTGCAAAGATCAACGAACAGACGAAAATATCGTTCATTGATTTTCATGCTGAAGCGACTGCCGAAAAAATGGCTCTTGGATGGTACGTTGACGGGCGTGCAAGCATCGTTGTTGGGACACATACGCACACCCCGACTGCCGATGCGCGGATACTTCCGCGTGCAACAGGATTTATCACTGATGTTGGAATGACGGGACCGTATGATTCAGTGCTGGGAATGAAAAAAGATCTTGCAATTAAACGATTTCTTACTCAAACTCCGCATAAATATGAAACAGCAATGAACGACGTTCGACTCTGCGGAGTGATAGCGGAAGTGGAAGTTGAAACTGGAAAGTGCATAAAATTTGAACAACTAATATTTCCCAAGTTTTAGCTAACAAAACGTCACAAAGGATATTATGACAATCATTGATGGTAAAAAAATATCGCAGGAAATACAGAATGAGGTAAAAACTGCGGTAATGAAAATGAAATCGGAAAAAGGATTCGTTCCTGGACTTGCGGTTATTCTTGTCGGAGAGAATCCTGCATCGCAGGCATACGTAAAAAGTAAAGGAAAAGCATGTGAAGAACTAGGAATTTATTCGGTCACTGAGCGAGTTCCCGCAGCAATTTCTGAAACAGATCTGCTTTCGATGGTTGAACGATTCAATAATGACACAAAGATCCATGGCATTCTCGTTCAGCTTCCGCTTCCGAAGCATATTGATGAACAAAAAGTGATCGAAGCGATCTCTCCTGCAAAGGATGTGGATGGATTTCATCC
>DMPG01000284.1:3439-3572 GCA_003456055.1 Bacteroidota bacterium
AAACCAATTGCGAATATGCTGGTGCAGAAAAAAGAATGGGCGAATGCCATTGTGACGATTGCACATACCGCTGCGAAAGATATTTCTTATTACACAAAGCAGGCAGATATTCTCATCGCGGCAATTGGAAAAC
>DMPG01000284.1:3601-3764 GCA_003456055.1 Bacteroidota bacterium
CTGGAACGCGTCTTGTCGGCGATGTGGATTACGAGAATGTGAAGGAGATTGCTTCGGCAATCACTCCCGTTCCGGGCGGTGTTGGACCGATGACGATTGCAATGCTGATGATGAACACTTTAAAAGCAGCAGGTGGAAAAATTTAGATTGAACCGCTACAGTG
>DMPG01000284.1:3781-10109 GCA_003456055.1 Bacteroidota bacterium
ATCAACAAGTGTAACAAACTTTTGGAAAACACCCCAGATTGCTTCAGGGGGTACAGGCTGTCTGTTTCCGCTGTTATTGATTTCACCTTTAATTGCCCCGGCGTTTACGGTAAAGTATGCGGTTGTAAGATTACCTGCAATAATGTGTGTAGTATTATCATCCATGATTTTGTCCCTTTCGCTCTACTCAATCTACACTTTAAAATGATAGTCTCCTATTTACACAAAAACACCTTTATCAATGTAATCACCTTTCATACATTCCGGTCACTTTTGCAGTTGTAATTGTCTTTCTTTCAAGAGCGTTGTTGAATTCTGAAAGAGTTGTTTTCTCAGGAAGATCAATTTTATCCACATTCAATGCGTAAAGTGTAGCAACATATGGATGAGCACCCGATCCTTTCGGCGGTTCTGGTCCGCCATAACCGAGTGTGCCGTATGTGTTGAGTAGTTCCTTTGCACCTGTCGGTATAAATTTCTGGGAAGCACCTTCTACAAGTGTAGTAACATTGGCGGGAATATTAATGATGAACCAGTGAACCCAGTTCTTTGCAACCGGATGAGGATCAACGATTGAAATAGCGAATGATTTTACAGCCGGAGGTATTTCAGACCAACTGAACGGGAGAGAAATATTTTTTCCACCGTCTACGCCGTGGTATGCAAACTTCGTTGGAATTGTTTTTCCTTCTTGAAACGCAGATGATATGATATTCATGACCACCTTTGCGATATGTGATAGAAATGTTGTATAATCGTACGAAAGAGTTATGAGAAAGACAACAACAGAATAAAAATATCAAAGATAGAATCGTCCGCTTTTTACTAAATAATTCATCATGGGTAAAAAAAGATCAAACTTTTTGAACACTATTTCGTAAGTTCTACTTGTTATTCACTATTTCCGGAGATCATATGAAACGAATACTCACGTTTTGCACATTGTTGTTTCTCACCGCAACTTCTTCTTTTGATCAACTAAATACAAACATCAAACCATATTACACTCGCACCGATTTTCAATTCTCTTCGCCGGGCGCATTGAAATTTGGTTTGTACGGTTACGATAATCCCTCGTTGCTTACGTATGTGCGCGAGCCGGACTTATTATTTTCCTGGTCTGACAATGGTAATAGAGTATTCGATTTTAATCGATGGGGATTATTTGCTGCGGTTCCTAATTTTGGTTTTGGTGTCGTGCGGGAAAAGTTATTGTCAGATTATGTTGCTGATTATACGGTTTCTACCGGTGTGGGAGACAGATCGTTCAGTACCGGCATTTCGTATAATTGGACGAGCACAAATAATGCTCTTCTCGATAGATCGGATTTGTTCACAATCGGCGCGTTGGCTCGTCCGATGCCGTTCATTTCTGTCGGTGCAAATTACACGTCGGCATTGAATGTGAAAGGCTGGGAAGCAGTCGGGGAGATCGGTCTTCGTCCGTTCGGCGATGAAGTCGTGACAGCATTTGCAGATTATGTCCTTCATCGTACGCCTCAGTTCAATAAGGATTTCTGGAGTGCGGGAGTTGTGCTCGAAGCTCTTCCCGGTATTCGAATTACCGGACGGTATTTTGATACCAAAGCATTCAATATCGGATTTCAATTCAGTCTTGGTAATGCAGGGGTTGAAACACAATCGCATTACAACACAAGCGGAAAATATTCGTACAATTCGTACGGCGTTCGTCTCGGCGCGTTCGACAGAACTGTGATGGGGAAAATCTTTCCGGTGAAACCGAAGTACGTCGATCTTGATTTTAATGGGAGGATCGATTACCAAGGGTTTGAAATATTCGATAACACGAAAACATTGACCAGTCTTCTTTCATTGATTGAAAATGCGAAAAATGATCCTGCCGTCGGAGGAATTGCGATCAATACTTCCGGTATGAATGTGGATCGCGAAAAATTATGGGAGATTCGAGAAAAATTAAAAGAATTTAAATCGCTTGGAAAGAAAGTAATCATCTTTATAGATCGCGGGAATATCGATCTCTACCATTTTGCCTCCGTTGCTGATAAGATCGTCATGGATCCGATCGGTTCACTGATGCTGGAAGGGTATCTGATGGGACGCACGTATCTGAAAGGAACACTTGAAAAGATCGGACTCGGATTTGAAGAGTGGAGATTTTTTAAATATAAATCTGCTAATGAATCATACTCGCATGATAGAATGTCCGAGGCAGACCGCGAGCAGCGACAAGCGATCATCAACGATTGGTATGCGATTGCAAAAACAGATATTTGTGAAGCACGAAAATTGTCAACTGAACAATTCGATTCTCTCATTAACAACAAAGTAATGTTCCTTGCGCAGGATGCAAAAGAACTTGGATTAGTTGACAGCCTTGGCAGATGGGATGTTGTCGTCAGTATTGTGAAAGCGGAAACTGCCGAGGAGAATGGATTTATGCCGGCGAAATCGCTTTCTGCATTTCACGAACCACTCGATGCGCAGTGGAGCGAGCCGCCGAAGATTGCAGTGATCTATATGCTTGGCGCATGTGCAATGGATGAAGGAATCAACGCCCGAAGTCTGGTGAAGGTCGTTGAAGGAGCAGTGAACAATTCGCAGATCAAAGCTATCGTACTTCGTATTGATTCTCCCGGCGGAGACGGATTGGCATCCGATTATATTGCCGAAGCAATGAGAAATGCAAAGGGAAAAAAGCCGATCATCGTTTCGCAGGGTTTTGTTGCAGCTTCCGGCGGATATTGGCTTTCGATGTATGCGGACACCATCGTTGCGGCTCCCGGAACGATCACCGGTTCCATCGGTGTCATCGGCGGTTGGATGTACAATAAAAATCTTAAAGAAACGCTCGGTATGTCCACCGATTTTGTGAAGGCAGGAGACCACGCCGATCTTGGTTTCGGGTTCCAGCTTCCGTTTATCGGGCTCGGAATTCCGGACAGAAACCTGACGACTGAAGAGCATGGAGTAATGGAATATTCCATAAAAAGTATGTACAAAGAATTTGTCACAAAAGTTTCTGTCGGTAGAAAGATGAGTTACGAACAGATCGATTCGATCGGACAAGGGAGAGTATGGAGCGGATTGGATGGAAAACAGAACGGTCTAGTTGACGTGCTCGGTGGAATGGAAACGGCAATTTCCATTGCAAAAGAACGTGCAGGAATTCCCAAAGATCAAAAAGTAACTATTGTGGAAATGCCGAAGAAAGGACTTTTTGATTTCAGCACATTGATGCCGAAATTTTTTGGTATTGAAACCAAATCAATGTCAGACCCCGCAATTGATATGCTGAAATTCCGTCTGCAGCATAATGGTGAACCATTGCCGATGCTTCCGCTCGAAGAATCGTTGATGATGCCTGCTGAATAGTGTGGAGTTGTTGAGGAATTAAGGATAGAAAACCTTGTCAATGGTTAGAATTTTGACAAGGTTTTTATTTTTACTCTTTAGCTTTCCAGAAAACTCCTGCAATTGCCATTTGCCGTAACACCGGAGCAACTTTATACCGTTCTTCATGATGCGAATGATATAATGCATCTAAGACTGCAACGATATTTGCAAAACCAATCATCTCGCCCCACGAAATCGGCCCGCGAGGATAACTTGTTCCGTACTTCATTGCCTCGTCAATTTCTTTCGGTGTAGCGACATCATTCTGTACGGTGAACAATGCTTCGTTGATGATCTGGCAAAGAATTCTTGGCATTACCATTCCAACACCGTCCTGCACCATCGCAGTCTCTTTTTTTATTGACTCGAACAATGCTTTCACACTATCGGCAATTTCTTTTGAAGTGTGTAACGACGGAGCAAGTTCTACTAATGAGTTGGAAAGTAATGTCGGGAATGCTGCGATACCGATAAAACGATATTTGTGTTTTAATTGATGAGATTGCGAAAGGATTGTTTCTGTTATTGATGAAGAAATGATCGGAACATTATCAGGAAGCGCTTCATCCAATGCTTGAATGTTTTTCTTCTTTTGTTCGTTCGATTCCAGTGTCAATTCAAACGCTGCTGTGATCTTCTTTGACGATGTTTTGAGTGTTGAAAGATTCTTCAGCTCCTGTACGGCAATTCCTTTTTCTTGGAACGCTGCGGAATACTCCTTCACCAATAGTTCATCGCCGAGCAGACAGATTAATTGTTTAATATCAACCGGTTTGAGTTTTGGGTTTTGAGCCTTTGGTAATGTGCTCTTTTTACTTTTTACTTTTTCACTTTTAACTTGTTTTGTCATTTTTCTTCGTAGTTGTAGAATCCTTGTTTCGTTTTTTTGCCGAACATTCCGGCATCCACCAATTGTTTTTGTATTTGGTTCGGCTGAAATCGCGGATCATTAAAGAATTGCTGAAACATCGACTCCACGACAGAAAAACTCACATCGTTGCCGATCATATCCATCAGTTCAAACGGACCCATCTTAAATCCGCCGCTCTTTTTTACAATACGGTCGATCTCTTCAATGGTTGTGACATTCTCGCTAAGGATCTTCAACGCTTCTGAATAAAAAGGTTGTGCAACTCTGTTCACGACAAATCCGGGACTGTCTTTTGTTACGATTGTCTTTTTTCCAAGTTTTTCTGCAATGGCAATTGTTTGAGTGATCGTTTCGGGAGAAGTTTTTGCCCCTTTGACGATCTCTACAAGTTTCATTAAGTGAACGGGATTGAAAAAATGCATCCCGACAACACGTTCAGGTTTTTTGGTTGCAGCCGCAATGGATGTGATGGACAGGGTTGAAGTGTTCGTTGCAAGAATTGCCGTATGATGAGCGATCTGATCTAATTTTTTGAAAAGATCTTTCTTAACCCGAATATCTTCCAACACTGCTTCAATGATGATATCACACGTATCAAGATCATTGATGTTTGTTCGCTTTTTGATACGGGTGAGTGCCTGTTTCATATCGTCGTCCGAGATCTTATTCTTATCGACGCTTCGTTTCATTTCAAAATTGATCCGCTCAACACTCCGTCGGATCACTTCTTCGTTGATATCATAGAGAGAAACGGTGCATTTGTTCAATGCTGCAATGTGTGCGATTCCTGCACCCATTGTTCCCGCACCAACAATTCCAATTGAAATAGCCATTTTTTAGTAATGATAAATGTATAATGATGAATTGCAAAATGAAATTACAGAATGATTGCTGGAAAACCAAAGAGAAAAGTCAACAAAGAATCAATGTCATCCCACATTTCTTAGAATTATAAATCCCGCCGCAACGATCAATATGGCTCCAAGTAGTTTTTCTGTTAGTCGATCGTCAGAAAATAATTTACCGCCAAAGAACGAGGCATACAAAATTGAAGTCCGTTTTACCGCCAGTACTAAAGCAACAGGAGCAAACTTTGTGGCTTCTAACTGAGTAAAACGATAGGCAAGTGTCAATACCGCAACGGTGATGATGAGAGGGAATTGTTCCGTGCTTTTTTGAATGACTGTTTTGAAAGAAAAATGCCGTATCATCAACATTGAAGAAAAAAATAAGACATACACGATGTGCTGGTAAAAAAGGACGACAAAAGGATCGACCTTCATAGCGTGAACTAGCATTCTATCGAACACTGATGATATGGCGAATAATCCGACCGCGCCGTAGATATAATAATGATTTTTTGTTCTAACAATTACACTGATGGTCTGGAAGAATTTGCCTTTTTGTTTCCGTTCCAACAAATAAACACCTGCAATCATTAATCCAACACCAAGCCATTCAACCTCTTTTAATCCTTCTCCGAGAATGATGAAGGAGAGTATGGCGGTTGCTGCAGGTGTTAATCCTAATAGAGGAAGGGCGCTGCTGATCTGATTGTGTTGCAGCGATAACATCACCAACAAAAATGCCGATGCTCCGAGTATGCTCTTTCCAATAATGATCGATAGCGTTAACAGTGGAATTGTAACGACATCAATAAAAAATGGAATGAATAGGGTGACAGTAACAATGGAGAGCGAAACAGAGAACGAAAATTCCAGCGCGTTCAGTCGGAATAATATTTTCTTTTGCAAAACCGCCGAAGCAGCGGAAAGAAGCGCTGAGCAAGTCGCCAAAGTAAACCAGAACATAATATTGAACCTTTAATGGGCAGTCTTTACTAAACTGCAACTCCTATTGAAAGAAAAAAATTCCTTCCCGGTTCCGATGTAATATTACCGCGGATAGTGGAAAGATGATTGCGATATTCTTTGTTAAGAATATTTTGGATCCCGCCGCGGATCGTAATAGAAAACCGATCGAATGGAATTGGAATAGAAACCGCATCCATATCAAAAACGGCAAAACCGGGCGTACGTTTTTCGCCTATACCAACGAACTCCTGAGGCGCATTCATTGACA
>DMPG01000284.1:10120-10413 GCA_003456055.1 Bacteroidota bacterium
TTCCATGAAGCGGTGCAATCTGAGAAAGATTAGCGTTGTTGTGCGTATCTTCTCCACGAACATATGAAACAGTAACATTCATTGTTGACCACGAAGTAAATAATTGCTCGCCGGTAATTTCATATCCGTACAATCGAGCTTCACTGATATTCTGTTTGATGAATACGGCGTTCCCTTCAAATGTTCCCGGAACATCCGTAACAAGGTTCGTCAATTGATTCAGGAAAAAATCTGTCCGGATATTTGTTCCGTCAGTATACCATCGGAGCCCTGCATTCATACTTATACTTCGT
>DMPG01000302.1:0-272 GCA_003456055.1 Bacteroidota bacterium
CTCCGTTGCAGTCGCTCTCGATCGATCCTTGTCTGATAAACAACATCAACCTGTGAAATGATTTTTGAAGGATCGGAAGCAAGTTCGTAGCTTACTTTATATTTATCAAGGTATGCAAGAATATCAGGTTTCACTTGCATTTCTCTTGGTGCGATAAAATAGAATTTGATACGGTCAAATTTACTCAATAGGTAAGTCAGTGAACGAACCGTCCGTCCGTTATCGAGTGCACCAATAAACGCTACCGATAGACCATTTGCTGTTTTACATTC
>DMPG01000302.1:329-10219 GCA_003456055.1 Bacteroidota bacterium
GCACGTTTTGCTCCCCCTTCTTCCGTATGTCGCAATACAATCACATCAGAATAATTTGCTATGATGCGGATTGTATCTTCCAGCGATTCACCCTTAATTTCCGAAGAAAAATCCTGCCCGTTTTCAGTGGATAATACCTTCCCTCCAAGCCGGTACATCGATGATTCAAATGAAAATCTCGTTCTTGTTGACGATTTGTAGAACAGTGTCGCCATGATCATATTTTCATAATCACGAGTTCCGCCGCGGGCAACTATTTTTTCCATCTGTCGTGTACGTTCGAACAGTTCCAATAACAATGGAACGGTGAATTGCTGCGATTCTATGATGTGCTGCAGTTTCATGGTTTGCTCACTCTATTAATATTTATGGAACAATACGCGTACCTGCTCTACCGTCCAACGCATCCATTAAAAATTCGTACGATGTGATGATAACTTTTTTTCCGCCGTTTCGCAGATATCGGATAGCAGATTGAACCTTGGGTCCCATACTTCCTGCTGGAAACTGTCCCTGATCGTAGAACTTCTGCATTTCATCTGCTGTGGCGGAATCAATACCATGTTGTGTTGGTTTCTTAAAATCGATACACACTCTCTCAGCATCGGTACTGATAATAAAAAGGTCAACTCCCAACCCGGTTGCGAGGAGTGCAGATGCACGATCCTTATCGATCACCGCTTCGCTGCCGATCACAAGGTATTTTTCCCGCTCAATAACGGGAATTCCGCCGCCGCCGACAGCAATAACGATCATATTCAGATCGAGAATTTTCCGAATGATCTCCTGTTCGAACACTTCGACCGGTTCGGGAGATGGAACAACGCGCCGGTATCCACGTGCAGCATCTTCAATAATGTGCCAGCCGAGCGTTCGTTGTTTTTCTTCGGCATCCGACTTTGAATAGAACGGACCGATCGGTTTAGTGGGATTCGAAAATGCAGGGTCGTTCTCATCAACTTTTACCTGGGTCAGAACGGTCATCACCGGTGTCAACAATCCGATCTCCCGCAATTCAAATTCCATCGCCCGTTGAATGATGTACCCGATCTCACTTTGTGTGGTTGCAACACAGACATCAAGCGGATGGGTGTACACATCGCTGGCAGCTCGCTCAGATCTCATCAACGCAGCACCCACCTGTGGTCCGTTGCCGTGCGTAATGACAATGCGCCATCCTTGAGCCACCATTTGAACAATGCACCGTGCCGTTGCATGGGCATTCTTCAACTGCTCATCAATTGTTCCGCGCTCACCGGCACGGATCAGTGAATTTCCGCCAATGGCAATCAACGCAGTTTTTTTCATACTGATTATTTCATTAACTGAAACATGATTGCTTTTTGCACATGAAGTCGGTTTTCCGCTTCATCGAAGACTACGGACTGAGGTGAGTCAATGACTTCATCGGTCACTTCTTCATTACGATGCGCCGGCAGACAATGCATAAAGAGCGCATCGCTTTTCGCATACGACATCAGTCTTTTATTCACTTGATACGGTGCAAATATTTTTCTTCGAGCTTCAGCTTCACTTTCCTGTCCCATTGATGCCCACGTATCAGTGTACACGACATCAGCATTTTTCACTCCAACAGCCGGATCATGCACCACTTCGATCATAGCGCCTGTCGCTTTTGCATCTTCCACCGATTGCTGCAATGCTGTAGCATTGGGTTTGAAATCCTGAGGACAGACAATCGTTACATTAACACCGAGCCGAGCGCCCGCAAACATCAATGAGTGAGCAACATTATTACCATCACCTACATACGCAAGTTTTAATCCTTCAAGTTTCTTTTTCTTTTCAAGGATCGTCAGAAAATCTGCCATTGCCTGACAAGGATGTGAATAATCGGTCAATCCATTGATGACAGGAATGGAAGCATATTTTGCCATATCGATCACGATCTGATGTGCGAACGTTCTGATCATGATACCCTGTACCATCCTCTCCAGATTTTTTGCCACATCGTGTATGGATTCGCGTTTACCAAGACTGATTTCGGCAGGAGATAAATAGAGCGAGAATCCACCTAATTGCTGGATTCCAACATCGAAAGAGGTGCGGGTTCTTAACGACGGCTTTTCGAAGATGAGAGCAAGTGTTTTACCTTTCAGTGCTTCTGCGTATTTGCTACGATCAGTTTTCATGTCTCGTGCGATTGTAAATGTTTCATGCATTTCTTCTTTGCTGATATCGCGAATCGTAAGAAAATCATGGGCTTTCACGGTGCGGTTCCTTTTGGTTATGTGACGGTGGAATAATTAGTTATTAAAATATAGTGACAATTCTCTGAGAATGATATCTCAAAAAAATGATCCAAAAAGTTTCTTTGGATCATTGTGGTTTTCATACGATGAGTTTATCTTGAATGGCATCATTTCAACAACACCATCCTCTTTGTGTTGATATTTCGTTCCGTCTGTAATCGATATAGATAGACCCCTGACGGGAGAAACGATCCATTGAATTTTAGGGAATAACTTCCAGCCGATTTTTCTTCGTTCACAATGGTTGTGATCTCTTTTCCCAAAATGTCGAATATTTTCAGCGAAACCAACCCTCGTTGCACAAGAGAAAAAAAAATATTTGTTGTCGGGTTAAAAGGATTGGGATAATTCTGTGATAACGAGAATTCAGTCGGAATATCGTTTTTCATTTTATCGATCCTCACTTCCGATAGATAGCTTAGATCAAACACCTCCGTCTCGCGCAGCACATGGATCATCGCTCCGATCAGCGCCACATTCTGTCGCGGATTTGCTTTGCCTGGATCTTTCCATGTTGGAAAATCCACGATACGCACTGCTCGGGCATCGATGATCATTGCCGGTGTTGGACCAAACACCTGCATGTTTTTATTTGTCACAGAAACATATGAACCGGCATCTAGTAAAATGCCAAAAGCATTATGTGATTTTCCCATCCCCCAAAAAAGCCCGCTTGCACGATTATCAATGTAATCTGAAATTTCATACAATCGCGGCACGATTGATATTCCTTGCAATGCACTGATTCCTTTAACGAGTGTTAGGTATCCGTAATATGCACCGTAGATATTTTTTTCCAATTGTCCAACTCCACTGTCTGCAGCAAGTATTCCATCATTGCCGAGAAAGAGTGCCGGTTTACCATTAGAAAATTGTGTGAACAACGCTGAGCCGGCAATAGTTGAACCATTAAAAAATCGTGCGAGACTATCACCGTTATTTCCGACGAAAATAAATGCAGCGCAATGAGCAATACTGGTAGAGAGAACTTGATCATTCTTTGTCGCTTCATTGATCCATAACAATCGAGAAGAGATGTTCCATTGCTTTAAGCAAGAATCAACACTCGATACGATTGCATTTGATGCCGGTGATGAAACTATTCCAATCGTATCGGTGGAATTCGAAAGTTGGGTCGTCAATCTTTTCAAACTTCCGTAGACAGAAAACCAATCTGCGATTCGACCGCTTCCATCAAGTAATATTGATTCTGCTGATATATCTACACTTTTTGGCTGGAATGAAACTGCTGTTGCCGGAACTAAAATTTCTCCGGTCAATGTGTTGAACTTGAATCCTTTTGTCAATTGATCTAGCCGAACATTTGACATTGATAGTGGTTTACCCGGTTCCAAAACATATTGCGTTGCTGGTGAGAAGCGGAGAATCGTAACTGTTCCCGAACCCATTACTTCTCCAACACCATCAGACGAAATCGCCAACGCTGTGTTATAGTCAACGCCGACTCCGGTGATCTCTTTTCCGGTTTGCGATTTATAGACAGCAATCATTGCAAGCAATCGACCCAGTCTTCCCCGCTCATAAAAATGAGTATCTGCAAGTATACCGGAAACAAATCCAAGAAAATCTTCCGTAAATGTGATCCCTGAAGAAAGAGGATTCCGGAGTGCGTTACGAGGATCAGTGGAAGCAACACGAGCATCAAAAATAACCTGGCTTAATACCGCTTCACCAGCGCTCGATCCGGCTATCACACCGCCGCGAAGATACACTTCACGAATTGCTTTTTCTGTCAGTGTCCCCTTCCATTTGCTGATATACTGATATTGATCACCACCGCGAAGGAATATTCCATCGGCAGCAAGAATTGTTTTATATGCTGCGGAATCATTGGCTGCTGTTGTGGAAGCAACAACGAAACTTGTTGCTGAAACCGCACCGAGCGATTTAAAATATCCTTCCAGCCAAGTCGACCCGCTGGAATAATGCATCACAAGAATTTTTTTGTTCAGTGCGTGATCGACCATCCAGCGGTACGGCACGTCGGACCAATCGTTGTAATTTTCACTCCCTCCGCCTATGAGCAATACCGAACCTTGCGCAGCACACACGATCGGAAGTATGATCAAAATCAATGTTTTTACCAATCGAGAAAGCATCCAGTTTTTCACTTTTTTATATCCCAATTTCAATACCGTGCTGAACATATCCACTATCACTCTGTCTTGTAATGACCCATTTTTTTAAGTTTTGAAACGACTTCTTTTTGATTCCGAAGAACCTTTGTTTCGTTGCACATCGAAAGTTCCGTAGCAATAGCATTGATAATCACCGAGATCGCCGAGAATGAGTTTGTAAAGTTCAAATTCTGACTTCTCACCGGAATCACTTTATGGGAAAAAAATGTGATCGGTGATGTCAGTTTATCGGTGATGGCAATAATAGGAACTTTTTTTCGTGCTGCAAATTTTACGGCATCGATTGTTTCTTTTGAATACGGAGGAAATGAAAATGCGACAAGCACATCTTTCGGCGTAAGAAATTCTATTTGATCAAGAAATGTCTTGTAGTCATGTACCAGCGGCGTTGAACGAATTGCCGCTTGATTGAGCGAGTATGAGAGTATCTGGGACATAAGATAAGAAATCCCTAGTCCAATGGTATAGACATGGGATGCCTTCATGATCGAATCACACACATCTTGAAAAACTTTTTTATCGAGATGATTGATCGTTTGATTGATATTCTTGACATCTTGTTGCGCCACCAGGGTGAGAGATTCCTGATGATCCGATTTGTGGATCAGTGAGAACTTATCCTTCAGTTTTATTTCTGATTGAACACCCTCCAACAGATTCGCTCTTAATTCCTGAAATCCAGAAAGTCCAAGAGCTTGGGCAAAACGAACAACGGTTGCCTTGCTCGCTCCGCATTTTTTCCCAAGTTCAACAACTGAATAGAACGGTGCGTCATTCAGATTATGAAGAAGAAAATCAGCAACGTTGCGCTGTTGTTCTGAAAGCAAAGGATACATGTCCTGCACCAATTTTTTTAGGTCAAAATCGCTTTGCGTTCCGACTTTTAAGGGAGTCATCCTATCTCTCTATTGTTTTTGCAAATGATTGTCGTGCGGAAAAGGATATAAAAAAGGTGGGCGTTGATGTAATTTAATTCCCATACCTTATTTACCATGAGAAACTTGTTTCATGACAAATAAATATAGACTTGCTTAACTGCAGAGTCAAGAAAAAAAATGGAACGGTGAAACAAGAAAATGCGGCAAGAAAAGTGTGTAATCCAACGCTAATTAAGGAGATTTTATACAAACAACTTTCGGCGATTTATTTCGTTATGCCAACAAACCCCTACCATACGGCAACCACGCATTTTAAACATTCCCGATCGAAGTCCAGACGTTGTTCTGCATTTTGAATCCGGTAATGAACAGAATCAAAAAAGGGGCACGGTTGTACATTGCAAACATTTTTTAGATTCCTTATTTCTCTATCCAACATTATTTAATGATTTCTACTATCCTAATCGTTATCGTCATTTTCTTTAACTCTAACAAACGCTGCACGATTGATTGATGGAAACGGAACGCCTTCTCCTTTTACCGCAAACCATAATACTTCATTGAATTCCTGATCAGGTGCACGGTCTTCCATTGTAAAATCAAACTCTTCGCTTTTGCGCTGCCATTCATTGACGGCAATATTTATTTCATCTAAATCGATATTGGACGGCAGTGCAATGTATGGTTTAGTGTTGATCTTTGATGTAAAACAGCGCCACATTGGTGTTGCAGCCGCATCATATTGGGACATTGGCGGAAGTCCAAGAATAAGTTCAATTGTCCGCAAGACTGATGATGTTGTGTATGGAGTATGGTCGACAAATTTTCGTTTCACCAATCCGCCGGCAACATATGCCGGACTGCGATGTGCGTCGACATGATCGGGACCGTTCTGCGCATCATCTTCCACAATAAATATCACACTCTCGTTCCAGATTGAACTTTTGCTGAGATATTCTACGAACATTCCAACGGCAAGATCGTTATCAGCCACGTGTGCAAACGGTGTTGGTTTATTTTTTCGCAATCCTTCGGTATGATCGTTGATGAATCGAATAGTGTTGAATTGCGGAACACTGTTCACAGCCAGCAATGAATCAAACTCACGCTTCCATTGAAAAAACCGTGTTGTATCACGCACCGATTCGTCCCATCCAGTAAAATAAGGACAGAGATGACCTGCAAGGGATGGAATATTCGGTTTATTGTCATCCGCAAATTCTCCGTATGTACGATAAGAGACATTGTTCTTTTTACACATATCCCAAATAAAATTTTTGTTGTTGGCAACAGCACGGTTTCCTTCAGCGTCATAACTGCCGCCGCGTCCGCCGTAAAATGTGACCCATGTTTTTTCTAAAAAATCCGTTGCGTATGCACCGGTGCTCCAATTATGTCCATCGGCGCTCACTTCGCCGTCAACATAAAAATTATCAAGCAGCACAAATTCTTTTACAAGAGCATGCTGATTCGGTGTTATTCTCTCTCCAAACAATACCAAACTTGTATCGCCGTTCCCTTCAGCAATATCTCCCAGCACTTGATCATAGGTCCGATTCTCTTTGATGATATAAAAAACATGTTTGATCGGAGAGGGATCACCAACCTTCTGCGGAATTGGATTTCCTTCTTCACCTTTTGCAAGAGTTTCTTGTTCTTTTTTGTATGGAGTATTTCGATAGACTGCTTGTGAAAATATTGTTAACTGCTTTTCATTTGGAATTGGAATTACACTTAATGACCCTTGGAATAATCCTGCGATATATTGAACACCGATCGGTTTTGTCGAATCCCCTTGTTGGTAAGCAACTTTTTGCCGCTTTCCGGTCGGGTTTGGTCCATACGGATTTGCCATTGATGAGAGTCCTTTTCCGTTTGCAACAAAAATATTCTTTCCGACAACTCTTACTGATGTTGGATACCACCCGGTTGGTATGAATCCCATGCTTCTTGATAAACCCGGGGAACGAACATCAAACAGTGCAAGGCAATTGTTATCAGCATTTGCGATATACAATGTTTTATTATCATCACTGAGTGCAACACTATTCGTTGTCGATCCGCTCGGTGCATTGGGATACAATGCGGCATTCAATGTTTCAATCACCCGCTTATTTTTCAGATCAATTACTGATACAGAATTATCATTTGCATTGGCTACAAAAAGAAATGAACCGTCCTTGGTGATACAAATATCATTCGGATTATCTCCGACAGCAACAGCACTCGTGAGTATTTCCTTGTGAGTATCATAAATTCGAATAGTGTCAGATCCCCAGCAGGAAATAAATAGTTCATTTTTATTGAAAGAGAGAATACATGTATATCCTTCTCCGCCAATCGATACTCGATGTACAACAGCTTTTGTTTTTGTATTTACAACATATAATGAATTATTTTCTTTTGTCACAACGTAGAGAAGATTCCGTTTATCATCAATGGCAATTCCGGCGGGAGAAATTTTCGCCGGCCATTGTGCGCCAAGGATGAATGTATCTTGCACAACAAGTTTGTTTTTTTGGATGGCATATCGCAAGATCCAATTATCATTTCCACCTGATGCGTAGAGGAATTTATCGTCGTCGCTAAAGGCAAGTCCCACCCACGATTTTGATATTTCAATATTATCAAGAATTTTTTGCGAGCGGACATCGATCAGTTGAATTGATTGTTTACTCTGTCCATTATTTGTTACGGCGAGAAGCTTTTTCGAAGAAGATACTGCAATATTTAACGGCAAATCTCCCAGCGGAAGTTGTTTCCCCGTTGGAGTTAAGCTCCAGCCATTGGGAAGTGTAATTCGCTTCGACTCGATCTGAGAGAGAGTTTGAGCTGAGGCAAAAGAACAACAGAGAAAAACAAGAAAAAATTGACGACGATAGTTCATTACTTTCTCCTAAAAAATTATAAAAGAATGTACGCTTTACTGAAGGAAAAATCACATAGTTTGATCGATCGGTCAAAGGTAATTTTATATAATAAACATCGAAGCATTTGAATCGAGATTTATTCTGGAAGGAATTTTAATTGTCCTGACTGAGTTTTATTAGAAGTTGTCTCGAAAAACACTTTATCACTATCATTTCAATCCCGCTTTAGCGGAAGTGAATATTTTGTTTTTTCATTCAATTAATAGAATGAAATTTCGAAAGAAAACCGATAATACAGGCAGGCTCACTTGTTCCATTGGGACTTCGGCCGTTCTACTACTCGTAGAGAATGCAATAAAATTCCTGTTTAGGATGGATTTAATCANNATTTTTTTTTCATTCAACTAATAGAATGAAATTTCGAAAGAACGTCGTCAATACAGGCAGGCTCACTTGTCCCTTTGAGACTTCGTTCGTTCAACGATTCGAAGAGAATGACAATATATTCCTGTTTGAGATGGATTTAATCACTATCACTTAAGTATTCAATATTGATTCAATGACGTTTAATTCTTCTTGGGAAAAAGATATATTTTCTAAAGACCCAACGGCATCATCAATATGTGAAACTTTACTCGCTCCGATAAGAACAGATGTGATTTCAGGTCGTCTTAAAATCCAGCTCAGCGACATTTGTGCAAGCGTTTGACCCCGTTTTATTGTAAGATCATTTAATCGGCGGACTTTTGATAATTTTTCTGTTGTGATATGCTCGGGTCGTAAGAAATCCGTGCGGTTTACCGGCACGGGAATCAGCAGGAATTCCTTTTAGATATTTGTCTGTCAATAAACCTTGAGCAAGAGGTGAGAATGGTATGCAGCCAATTCCTTCTTCGTTCAATGTTGTGAGGAGTTCTTTTTCAACCCATCGTTCGAACAGACTATATTTCGGTTGATGAATAACGCATGGTGTTCCCAATGAGCGAAGAATCTGCGCTGCTTGTTTAGTTTTATCTGCCGGATAATTTGAAACTCCAACATACAAAGCCTTTCCGCTTCGCACTATTTGATCGAGTGTGCCCATCGTTTCTTCCAAAGGGGTATCAGGGTCTGGACGATGATGATAAAATATATCAACATAATCCAATCCCATTCGGTTCAAGCTTTGATCAAGACTTGAAATAAGATGTTTTCGCGAACCCCATTCTCCGTACGGTCCAGGCCACATTAAATATCCTGCTTTCGATGAAATAATCATTTCATCACGATGGTGTGAAAAATCTTTTTTCAATATTTTTCCAAAATTTGTTTCCGCAGATCCGGGTGGTGGTCCATAATTATTTGCAAGATCGAAATGAGTAATTCCAAGGTCGAATGCGTGTCGGAGAATTTGTCGCATATTTTCGACATTATCCACATCACCAAAATTATGCCATAAACCGAGCGAAATAAGAGGAAGTTTCAATCCGCTGCGTCCCACTCTTTTGTAAGTCATTGAGTCGTAGCGTTTATTTGAAGGACTATATTTTATCATCGGAATTCTTTCATATGGTAATCAATTCTCTTCCCGTGTCTAAATCCAATTGATTCCAAAATAACCTGCACCAAAAAAGATGATTCAATTTAATATATTTGAAGCCATTAAGAAAGGCCAATTATGAGTAAAAGAAAGTATAGTAAGAAAGCATACCGCAGAAGAGATCATCAACA
>DMPG01000091.1 GCA_003456055.1 Bacteroidota bacterium
CAAAATCTGGTCATTATTATTTAACGCACTCAAATTTTGTCTGTAAAAAATCCTTACCCAATCAATAAATCCTGATGCAATAGAACTGGTAACCGAATAATTTATTTTAAAATTACTTCGCTGATCAATTAATACCGGCACCGTTGTCCGTTGACCATCACTTTCGTCTGATTCATTAGCATAATAAGATAGCACATCGTTTAATTGATACACAGTCATTCCTGGAATATTTATGCTGCCCAACGGTGCACCGGATTCTTCCATCACGAATGCCGCTGATGCCGTTGCGCGCGAAAAAAATCTATACTTATACAGAACAGATGTTCCGGCAGCCCATCCTGGAAGTTTATTGGTGATGACGCGTGACTCATTAGCATTCATCGGTGGACTGAACCATAATTGACCCGATTGATTAAAGTTATATTTTTCCTCATCAAAGAAAACTTTGCCAAGTGTTTGTTTAATCGTTTCACCGGATGGCGATGAGATATTCACATTNNGCTTAACAGGAGCAGTTGTTCCAACGGTCAAAAAATAATAGTTGCTGAATGTGTAAGGATTCATGTAATGAATAAATTCTTTGTTAGCGCTGTTGTAATTCCAACCGTTGATTCCTTTACCATAGAATAGAACATAATCATCGTTGTCAAATTTTGTGTTGGAATTATTGTCGACATATTCAACCGCAAGCTGCGGAACATCGATAGGACGGATTGCACCCAAACTTTCAGGAATATTTTTGCCATCAGCACCGAATATTTTTACATCGGTCATTGAAGACAGTGAAGAAGGCTCAATACCAACCGACCGCAAATAGCCCGCATCAATTTTATACATCCCTTCGTCAATGACCTCCAACTTTATCCAGGTTCCTGATGCCAAAACTGAGTTAACAGCTGAACTCTTTCTAAAACTTTGAGGAGTTATCCATCGTTTTGCTATCGAATAATTCATCAGCGATGCTTTCGCCCAATCTTCGTTTCCCGTTTGATCGAATGAAAAATTTTTCGGCCCGTAGTCCACACGCACAACAATGCGAGAATATTTCCGTAATGTCTTCTCACTTGCGTTATATTGATACGGTGCAATGATGAGATTTGCAGTCAACCAATTTTTTACCATTCCAATATTTGACAACTGAACGATCTGCTGCGGGTAAAAATCTCCGCGAGAAACAAAATTTGTTTTATATGACGATACTGTTGTTCCCATATCGTCAATAATTTTCTGAGCCGGAACGGGCGCCAACGAAAAACCGGAAATCGTTTGAAAATCTGATCCGGTGATCGAAATGGTATTGCCGGTATACGAAGGAACAGCGATCGCAATACTTCTGATCCGAATATCTTCCCTTCCAGCCTCGCTCGATAATTGAGAGATTGAGAATTTGAACTGAGGCAATTCAAATATTCCTTCCGATGAATTGATCTTCAAGTTTCTAATAAATTCCGGACGTACTTCAATAGACATACCACGGTCATCCGATTCTATAATACGGACTCCAGGAAACTGTTGATCGCTTTGCGAAAACAGCCTTACACTGAAAACGATGATGAATATGGGAATATATTTTTTCATAAATTAAAATACCGAACCATGAGTTTCAAAGAGACACATTCACGTTCGGTACAATGAAAAAGCAACGAGTATAAACGTTAAAGGTGTCAAAAAGAATATTACTTTTACTGACTTACAACCTTTAACAATAAATCTATACTTGTTGCTCCTTGATTTTTTGGTTCTTTTATTTATACAAATATAGAGAAGGGTTGCTCGTTTGTCAACTAATTTTTATTGTACTTTATCACTTGCAGACAGAAATCACTTTCAGTAGATTAATCCATTACAAAATATTTATCCTTAAAAAACGACACGTAATGATAAAAACACTATTTCTCTTAATTATTTTTGCAATTATGTCCTACGCACAACCATCGCTTTCGTACAAACTTTTAATGTCGAAACCTCAAACGCACCTGTTAGAGGTTGAGATCACTCTACAAAATTTTGCCTCAAACACTGTTGTATTTCATATGCCTGCATGGCGTACCGGAAGGTATCTGATATTCGATTTTTCCGGCGGAGTACAAGAATTCAACGCTGTTGATGAAAAGCACCAGCATCTTTCTTTTAAAAAAATAGATAAGGATTCATGGCGTATTGACAAGGAAAATTCCAAAGCCGTTACGGTAACCTATAAGGTATATGCAAACGAATTCAATCAACGCACACGAGAATTGAACAGTGAACACGCTTTTATCGATCCCCTTTCGGTCTTTATGTATGTTGAGGAATTAAAGAATAAACCACTAGAATTAAACGTTGTTCCATTCGGAGACTGGAAAATTACCACAGGACTTGAAGAAGTACCAGATAAGCCATTCACTTTTACGGCACCAAATTTTGAATATTTCGGCGACTGTCCTTTGGAGATTGGTGATCAAAAAGATTTTCAGTTTTTTGTTGATGGAAAGAAACACATCATTAGTATCTATGGCGAGGGAAATTGGAATAGCGACACTCTCATTACCGATTTCACAAAAATTGTGATAGCGAACAAAGAATTGTGGGGAGATCTGCCGTATCAGAAATATATTTTTATGATCCACTGCCAGCCGAATGCAGGCGGCGGAACCGAACATATCAATTCAACCATTATTGGCGCCCGCCCGTTCATCTTTTCTAATCCATCATCATACAAAGGTTTCATCGGACTGGTCTCACACGAATATTTTCACACATGGAACGTAAAACAACTCCGTCCGAAAGCATTTGCTCCATATGATTTTTCAAAAGAAAATTACACGGAAGAACTGTGGGTCAGCGAAGGGACCACATCATATTATGACGATCTACTATTGGTACGGACAAAATTCATAACGGCAAAATCATATCTTGAGAATGTCACACACATGGTGAACAACGAGCGGACACGGTACGGCAACAACATCCAGCCGCTTGCAGAATCAAGTTTCGATTCATGGATAAAATATTGGCGCGGAAAACAAAATTCACAAAATGCTGAAAGCGATTATTACGGCAAAGGTTCACACGTAAGTCTTCTGCTCGATCNNTAGAAGTCTTCTGCTCGATCTTGAGATCCGGCAACGAACGAACAATGAATTCTCGTTTGATGATGTGTTACGGACAATGTATAAACGCTTTCCCTATACCAAAGGATTCACGAATGCAGATATTCAAATAGTCTCCGAAGAAATTTCCGGAAGCAGTATGAAGGATATTTTCACATCGTATCTTTATTCAACGACACCGCTTCCGTGGAAAAGGGTATTATCCTATGCCGGATTGGAAGTCACAATAAAAGATTCAATCAAAAAAATCAACCTTGGAATCTCAGTTCAAGATTTCGGCGAAAAAACTCG
>DMPG01000058.1 GCA_003456055.1 Bacteroidota bacterium
TCTATTCGCCGCTGGTTCTTCAATGCAAAAATAGAGGCGCGAACCATATAGAATAATAATCCACAAATAAAAAAATATACGATATAAGCACAATATGATGTTGTGATCGTAATATTATTGATTTTTTCACCCCATGGAGTAATGGTCTTTTCGATTGATGTAATCTCACCCACCACCATTCCATTAGGAAGCAAATGATTCAAGAACAAAAGCATGAGAGCAAGAACAAATAGAATGTTGAAAAAATATTTTAGCTGAAAACCGGACATGTGAGAGATAAGTTTTAAATATACTAATGCACTTAGTAACAAAACTATATTTGTCAGCTTTTCTATAATGACATACTCTTTGATCGTTAATAACTCATCGGCAACTGCAATTGTGTTTGCACCGTTATAAATAATCACGGTCAGCACAACAATTGCAAAATATATATTGAACTTTCTCTCAAATCCTTTGACGGCAAGAATAACGGAGAACAGCATGCTTAAGAATAACATTCCGATGATGCCGAATGATATAAATTGAATGTAGTTCATACTCGATTTATTGCAATTATTTTACAGCACATGTTCATTGTTCTGATGTTTTGGAATGGTAAACGTAAATGTTGCACCTTTTTCCGGTTCTCCTTCTGCCCAAATCGTGCCGCCGTGGCGCTGGATAATGCGCTGTACGATGGCAAGCCCAACTCCTGTTCCCTCAAATTCGGATTCTGTATGGAGACGTTGAAAGACTCCGAACAGTTTATCAACATATCGCATATCAAAACCGGCACCGTTATCCTTTATGAAATATGTTGTTTCCAGTTCGGATTCAAATCCGCCGATCTCAATGACCGAAACATCACGATGTTTGGAAAACTTTATTGCGTTTCCGATAAGGTTGATGAATACCTGCCGGAACAACGACGGATCAACAAGACTTTTGGGCAGAGGATGAACATGTGTCTCAATCATCCTTTCAGGTTCTGCGGTGGTGTATTCATTCAGGATTTTTTTAACAAAAACATTCATATCAAACTGTATTTTTTTAAGCTCACTCCGATTGGTGCGGGAGAATTCCAATAGATCGTCAATCAACCTGCTCATGCGCATTGTGTTTCCTCGGATAAGCGATATTTGCCGTTTACCATTATCACTGATATGTTCCATCTCTTCTTCAAAGAGTATCCGAGAGAAAGAATCAATTGCACGCAATGGTGCTCGCAGATCGTGCGAGACAGAATAGGAGAATGTTTCAAGTTGTTTGTTCATTTCCTGTAATTGACGTGTCCGCTCTTGAACTTTCTCCTCGAGATGTTCATTCAGTTCTTGCATTTCTGACTGGATCTTTTTAATCGCCGAAATATCAGTGTGTGTGCCAATAATGCGGGCAGGTTTTCCATTGTTCTGAAACTGCATTGTTTTACCGCGGTCAAGAATCCATTTATATTCCCCATTCTTACAGCGCAACCGATACTCAAGTGAGAATGAATCATTTTCTCCAATCATATTTTTTTGCAGTGTTTCGTTTAACGAAACAAAGTCTTCAGGATGAACCAGCCGTTCTAATTCGGAAAATGAATCATTCACTTCAGTTTCTGAATATCCCAACATCTCTTTCCATTGCGCTGATCGGAAAACCGTATTGTTAACAAAATCCCATTCCCAAACTGCATCGCCGGCACCTTCCAATGCATAACGCCACCGCTGTTCACTTTCCGAAAATGCATCTTCAGCCTGCTTTCGCAGTACAATATCCCAGGCTAGATTCGATAATTGTTCAACTATTTTTGTGTCTTTATCATCGTACAATGTTTTTTTATTTCCAACACCAAGCAATCCTGCCACTGTATTGTTTCTGATAATTGGGACAACGAGTTCACGAGTAACAATCGCATGATCTTTGGGCATTCCTTTACGATGTTGTAATGGTACATAATCATTATGGATTACCGGTTTTCGTTCGGTAATACAGTCCACCCATAATCCAGCGTTAGAAATTGGATAATGACTTCTTTGTCCTTCCTCATTACCCAATGTTGCAACTGTATTGGTGGACGAGATTTGCAGCGTACGATTCAATTGATCAGCTTCGACAAAATGAAAGAACCCAATACTACTGCCGGTTAACAACTCTGCTTCATCAAGGGTCTTTTGCAATAGAGCCTGGAGTGTATTTTCTTTTGCAAATTCGCTTATCCGCAGACGTGCCAATAATAATTGCTGCGAACGTTTTTGTTCGGTAATATTTTCATGAGACACAACCACTCCTTTACGAGGACCTGACATTGGAGAAACCCGCATCATAAACCATCTCTCCTCTTGGCTTGATGAACAAGGATATTCCATCGAAAAGAATGGTTGTTCCATATTGATTACTGCTTTTATTCCATCCAACGCCAATCGTGCAGAATCATCATTGCTGGACAGAATGGCTTTATTACAAACCTCAAAATAATTTGAACCAACATTATATGTTTTATCGGTATTGTTGTTACACAATCCAAATTCGTTCCACGCTTTGTTCACTTCAATGATATTACCGTATTCATCTAGTACCGCAATATTTTCCGCCAAAGAATTGAGAATGTCTTTCACGAACACCTCATTTGCATTGATCACTTCGATCGCTTTCTTTCGTTCTGTAATATCCTCTGCAACGCCGACCAATGCAACAATTTCGCCCTGTTCATTCTTAACTTGTGAAGTGCTTAAATGGATCGGGATTTCAATTCCATTTTTGGAAATATTCAATAGATCACCCTTCCAACATCCTGTTTTCGAACTCTCGAGCAATTTATTGCCCAACCCTTCGGGATTATTCTTCGACCATAATAATCCAATATGTTTCCCAATCACCTCTTCTTTTGAATAGCCAAATATTTTTGAGAAAGCGCTATTGACATAGATCAATCGGTCTTCAAGATCCGTAACGGTTACCGCTTCCGATATACTTTCGATAGTATGAGCCAACATCAAATTCTTTTCTTCGGCGAGTTTCCTTCCTGTGATATCATGATTGATACCAAGAAATCCCGTGTTCACTCCATTGGAATCTTTAAGCAAGAGTTTGTTTCCAATGAGCCACCGACGTTCACCGGTAGAGGTTTGGAAATTACCTTCATAGTTCTTCATCGAGAGACCGGTCTGTAATATCGTTTCCTCTTCATAACGGCTATGATTGGCAATATCCAAGGGATATAGATCGGCGTCGGTTTTACCGAGAACTTCTTCGACCGTTTGTTTTCCGGCATACTCTGCATCAGCAAGATTTGCCAAGATCTTCCTTCCCTGAAGATCCTTTACATAGATCGGATCGGGAATATTATCGATGACCGTTCGAAGAAGCGCTCGCTCACGGTTAAGTTCCTGCTGAGCATGTTTGCGGGCGGTGATATCATGAAATACGCTCAGCAACATAGTAGGTTGTTCAGGGATGGAAAGAAACGTGTGCGAAACTTCAACAAAGAGCATTTTCCCATTCCAAAGTCCCATTTCACTTTCGAAATGAGGATTAGGATTTCGGACTTTAAAATTTTCACAATATTTTTGGAGCGTTTCCTGCTCATCCGATAAATACACAGATCCTATCGAATATCCCACCAATTCTTCTTTGCTTTTTTCAACAAGGCCGCAATATGCTTTATTCACCAATGTGATTGTGCCGTTCTCATCTGCTAACCTCATCGCATCCAAAGTGTTTTCCCATACAAGACGGAATTTGTTCTCTGAGTTGATCAATATCTGTTCGGATATCTTTTGTTCCGTGATATCCTGAATTGTTCCGATGATCTTGATTGGAACACCCGAGGCATCAAACTCAAGTTCTCCTCTTGCACGAACCCATCGCACTTCACCGGTGTTTTTCTTCTGGATTCTAAACTCATTATTTACCCGATTTTTTTTCCCAATAACATCCTTCAAAAAGTAATCCATCATCGTATTCCGATCTTCGGAATGAACAATAGAGAACCAACTTTTTAGAGAGTGGTCATCGTCATCCTGTATCCCAAAGATATGACCTAATGCATCCGATCCAAACCAGGTCCCGCTCTTAATATCTTGTACATAACTGCCAATCTCAGACATTTCCTGAGATTGTTTCAATAATCGTTCACTCTCGAGAATCTTCTTCTCTGCTTTTTTTTGTTCTGTGATGTCTCTAAACGACCATACTCTGCCAACAATATTATCATTCAGTTTCAATGTCGTTGAATATCGTTCAAACACCCGTTCATCCTTAAAATGGATGACGTCAAAATCAGACCGGTCTGAATTATATAATACCTGAATATTTGCAAGAAAATCTTCAGGATTTAAAATTTGATTCTGTACGTGCACCAGAAGAGCCTTGTCATCGCCTGATCGTAATAACTCTTCAGGAATATTCCAGAGTTCCGCGAACCGATTGTTTGACTTAATGATCTTGCCATTGTTGTCCACGGCAAGAATTCCATCGTCGGTCGACTCCAAAATTCCCTGAAGATATGTTTCACTTTCTTGAACTCTTTTTTCCGATTCTCTTCGTTCTGTAATATCAATCATCGATCCGTAGAGTTTTATCGCAGTTCCATAAGAATCACGAATGATATTTCCACGATCATTGATGATAATATATGTTCCATCTTTCTTCCGGACACGGTATTCTCGATCGAAGCGCAAATGACCTGATAAGAGATCGATATTCCTGTCGTTTACCACAATCTCTCTATCATCAGGGTGAATGTAATTATTGTCCGCTGTAAGGTCATTAGGAATCTCATCAATGGTATATCCTAATATTTGTTCGAAATTTTGCGAACGATATGCTTTGTTTGTTTTAAGGTCGATCTCATACAAATATCCGTTCAATGCATCCATTGCAATTCTAAACCGCTTTTCGCTGAGATGAAACTGTTCTTCGTTCTTGAGTTTTTCCGATAGATCACGGATAAAACCAACTCTCACTTCCTTATCATCAAACATAAAAATACTGCCTGATATTTCTGCCGGGAAGATCGTTCCATCTTTTCGTTTATAATATCGTAGATTGACAGTATCAATATTGTTTTGGAACGAATGCTGCATATTTGATTGTTCAGCGGAAAGCTCTATTGCTTGTTTCCCGATCAGTTCTTTCTGAGTATAACCAAAATATGTTAGCATCGTTTTGTTACAATCAAGGATCACAAATGTTTTATTATCAACTAAGACAACGGCATCGGACGATGTTTCAAAGATGCTGCGATATTTCAATTCGCTTGATCGTAATTGTTCCTGTGATGCACTGATCGATGCAAAGATCGGGGCGGTCAGAATTATTCCAGCCATTAAACTGAGCGAAACAGTAAATATTGACAATCCCAAAATTGGATAAACTGACAATAGATCGTTTACTACCAGAACGAAATACAACTCAAAGATGTTGGCAGAGGCGAGCAACAGATTTGGTGCAATGAGCAAGACCCACATTGATATACGCATATAATGTTTGATCCGGGCCAGTAAAAACATTGAGGTCACAAGATTAATAACAAGACCCAGGGAAAGAACCACAATAAGAATATTCTTCTCGTCGAACTGATAGAAACGGTTTTTCAAGATCAACGAAAATGCAAGGTGGGAAAACCCCAAGATCATAACCGTAACGATGATCCAAAGTAGCACCCTTTTGTCTGTTGCAAATTTTACTGTGTTGACTGAAAATATTCCCATGATGTTCCTCATACTTTAAGCAAACCATTCGATTGAAACTGACGGTATACTTTCGCGGGGTAATTATGCATTAATTTTATATCCGCGCTGTTCCGGATGAATGCCTAATTGTTCCATTCGATAGCGAAGTTTCGATCTGGTAATACCAAGAACTTTTGAAGCATGAACCTGATTCCCATTGGTAATGGATAATGTTTTCAGGATCAAATCACGCAGTACTTCTTTCATGGAAATACCTTGCGATGGAACAATGAGAGAGAACTTGTTATCGGTCCAGCCGTTCTGATTTTTATTGATAATATGCGCGGGCTGTAAAAATTTGAAATACTCCGGAAGAAGCACCTCTGCATCGGCAAGGAGAACAACACGTTCGATCGCGTTGCGTAACTCACGAACATTTCCTTTCCAGTGGTAACCTTCAAGAAGCTGTATTGCATCGGGGGAAATAGAGTTGATTTTTTTATTGAACTTGGTTGCAAATTCTTGAGCGAACGAATTGGCGATCAATAGAATATCATCGCGGCGTTCCCGCAGCGGCATGATCCGCAGCACGGCAACATTTAAACGGTAGAATAGGTCTTCACGGAATCGTCCGTTCTCCACTTCTAATTTCAGATTTCTGTTCGTTGCAGCGATGATACGGACATCCACATGAATTTCTTTTGTTCCGCCAAGCCGATAGAACCGTTGTTCTTCAAGGACGCGAAGTAACTTCACCTGCATATCCTGCGAAAGTT
Source organism: Bacteroidota bacterium (assembly GCA_003456055.1). GTDB lineage: Bacteria > Bacteroidota > Ignavibacteria > UBA10030 > UBA8401 > UBA8401. The sequence continues at coordinate 6,416 of DMPG01000058.1, forward strand.
CTCCTACTTCGTCCAACAAAAGTGTACCGCCGTTCGCAAGTTCAAATTTCCCTTGTTTCATTCGTTCCGATGCTCCGGTGAACGCCCCTTTTTCATATCCAAAAAATTCACTTTCAGCCAGATCTTTGGGTATTGCTCCGCAGTTGATGGTAATGAACGGTTTGTCCGCACGAACGCTCCGTTGATGCAGATATCGTGCAAACAATTCTTTTCCTGTTCCACTTTCCCCCTCAAGCAGTACGGTCGTATTCTCACCGGATGCCAGACGTTCTGCTGTCGTCAGCAATTGTTTCATGGCTGCACTTTTACAAATAATTCCGTGTTTTGGTTTTTGATCCGCCACTTCTTGTTCTAACACTTTAATTTTGTTTTTCAATCGAGCATGGTCTAATGTCTTTTCAATGATCATTGAAAGATGTTTAAGATCGAACGGCTTTACGATAAAATCGTGTGCTCCCTCTTTCATCGCCTCAACTGCCAGGGATATTTCACCAAAAGCGGTCATAAGAATTGTGGGGATATCGATCCCTTGCGCTCGAGATTGTTTGAGCAGCCGTAAACCGTTGTGTTCGCCAAAATAAATATCCAACATGATCATATCCGGATTTGTCTGTTCGGTGGTTGCAATAAATTGATCACCACGATTACACACGATCACTGAATATCCCTGACTGGTCAGAACTTTATTCAACGACGACGTCAATATTTCTTCGTCGTCAGCAATCAATATTTTCCCTTTGTTCATAGTTACTCCTTACGATTATTGTTTATATAAAAAAAATAGTTGGACTTCCGTTCCGCCTTCCGGAACTGATCCGATTCGAATTTCTCCGTTATGTTGATTCATGATACGTTTTGACAAAGCCAATCCTAAACCTGTTCCGGCATTTTTGGTCGTGCGGAATAGTTCAAAAGCATTCTTCAAATA
>DMPG01000102.1:0-1853 GCA_003456055.1 Bacteroidota bacterium
CAATGCAGTAAAACAGATCGAACAGATGCTGGTTCGGGATGAATTATATAGAACCGAGATATCGCAAAAAATTACGATCACGGATAAGGAAATAAAAACTGCATTACAACGGTCATCGAATGAATTAAAGGTATATTTTCTCTTTGCAAGAACAAAAGAACTTGCAGATTCTCTCTATTCATTAATTCGAAAAGGGAAGCTATTGGAGAGTTTTTCATTCACGCAGGAATCTCGGAATGATTGTTCGGGACCGGATTCTGCAATTGCACGATGGGGAGATGTTGATGAACGAATGGAGAATGTTATTTATACGCTTAAGCAGAAAGAAACATCAAAACCGTTTCAATTGGATGATGGGTGGTATATTGCTAAAGTGATGAAGAGGACAACAACGATCGTTGCCGGTGAACGTGAGCAAATAGTACAGCGTCAAAAAGTTGAAACTCGATTGAGACAACGCAAGGAATTCTCCAGAATGTCAGATTTTATGAGTTCTGCTCTGCGTTCAACGACCACTGATATTAATTCGCGGTTATTTAAAAGCACAATTATACATCTATGGAATATCGCTCAACAGCAACATCCGGTGCGGACAGATTCTACAATGTTCTTCATCGACAAAACAGTTATTACTTTGTTGCATGAATCAATGGGTGATTCACTTCATTTCCCATTCGTCACATTTCCGCACACGGTCTGGTCGGTTGAGACAGCATTGGAAAAAATTGTAGGAACAAATCTAGCCACAGCAAATCCTACATTGAATAAAATCAGAATTGATGTTGAACAACGCCTACGTGATCTGATTGATCAGGAGTATCTTACGCAAATTGGATATACTCGCGGTTTAAATCAATCATCTTCTGTGCGCAAAGATCTTAAAGTGTGGCGGGATTCGTATCTTTCGCAAATAGTGAAAAATAAAATTGGAGATACAATTACCGTTTCTCAGAATGAGATTGAAGAATTACGGAGGGAATTTAGCAATGACACATCGTTGATATTTGATAACAACAAAGCAATTGCGCGAACGAAAGAAATAAAAACGATTGGAACCATCGATCGCATAATTGGTTCGGTCGCCAATTCTACGGAAATAACATTTTACGAACAGAATTTTAAGGATGTCCACGTGAGTTCCACTCCCTCAATGATCTTTAGAATTCTTGGCTTTGGCGGAAGAATGCCTGCTGTCCCATTCGTAATACCGCAGCTTGGCTGGATCAATTATTGGCAAAATAAAGATATAAAATTTCCATAGAGTATGACCGACAAGTAGTCTTTGAAACGGATATAACTTTTTACTATACTGTATCCGTTCCATCAATTGGGACGGTTTTTTTATATACGGAGCAACGAATGCATATAGCGGATATCCTAAAGCAACACTCACCACATTTTAGTTTTGAATTTTTTCCTCCAAAAACGGAGGAAACTTCAAAGTCACTCTTTGAATCGATCAAAGAACTGACACCGCTAAAGCCGTCATATGTGAGTGTAACCTATGGCGCAGGTGGTTCTACGCGTCAACTGACCCACGATCTTATTGTGCGGTTGCAAAAAGAATCTCAGTTGACCATCGTTTCGCATTTAACGTGTGTTGGTGCGAGCAAAGATGAGATAAAAGCGATCCTGACGAAATACAATGATAGCGGTATTCAAAATATTATGGCATTGCGGGGCGATCCGCCAAAAGGTGAAACACAATTTGTTCAAGCACAGAATGGATTTGCGTACGCTGCTGAACTTGTTGCGTTCATTAAGAAACATTTTCCCAATATGGGTGTTGGCGTTGCAGGGTTTCCCGAAGGACATCCCGCAACTCCAAATCGAATAAAAGAGATCGAACATCT
>DMPG01000102.1:1861-3290 GCA_003456055.1 Bacteroidota bacterium
GGATGCCGGTGCCGATTATATCTGTACTCAATTATTTTTTGAGAATCGTGACTTCTACGATTTTTGTGAGCGGTGTGAGATTGCAGGAATAAAAGTCCCGATCATTGCCGGAATTATGCCGGTCACTTCCCGCAAAGGGTTTACTCGAATGGCGGAATTGGCACTTGGTGCACATTTTCCTGCAAAATTGATCCGCGCAGTTTCGCGTGCCGAAGATGATGAATATGTAGAAAAAGTTGGAATCCATTGGGCAACGGAACAAGTGCGCGATCTCATCGATCGTAATGTTGCTGGAATTCATCTCTATACTCTCAATCGGTCAAAACCGACACTGAAGATCTATGATGCGCTTGGAGTTAAAGATTCCGAAAGTTTGCGGCGCACTCCTGTTCAATTGTAAGAGATTGTGAATACTAAAGTGAAAAATTCAGTTCAAAGCGCAACCGAAATATCCAACGAAGTAATAAATGTTTGCCGAAGAGTTGCCGTAAAAGGATTTGTTGCTGCAACCGATGGAAATATTAGTGTGCGGCTGGCGAATGGCAATATTCTTACTACGCCAACGTCATTGAACAAAGGTTTTGTTCAAAAAGAGGATCTCGTAGAACTATCAATAGATGGGAAACAGATCAACGGAAACAGGAAACCTTCAACTGAAATGAAGATGCATCTCTTCATCTATCAACAGAGAAGTGATGTGAATGCCGTTGTTCATTGTCATCCCGTCTACTCAACAGGATTTGCTGCAGCTGGAATTCCACTGAACGAAAATATATTTCCGGAAATGGTCATTGGATTCGGAGCTATTCCGCTTGCAGTGTATGCGACACCTTCAACGGATGAAGTTGCAGAATCACTTCGCCCGTTTGTTGCATCGAGCGATGCAATTTTGCTTGCAAATCATGGTGTAGTGACTTACGGAAGTGATGTTTGGGATGCATATTTCAAAATGGAAAAGGTCGAACACATTGCTCACACTTTATTTGTGGCACAATCACTAGGCGGGGCCAAACAATTAAGCAATGAACAAGTCTTACAATTGAAAGAGTTGTCAAAAACTATATACGGGAAATGACATCTATGAAAAAAATATTTCTTTTTTTGATGATATCGTCATTGCTGTTCGGACAATCCAATGGTACATTTCCCAAATCAAAAACTGACAAAGCACTGACAAAAAAACTTCTGGAACTTGTAAAAGATTTCAAGGGTGACGTCGGAATCTATGTTCGACATCTTAAGAGCGGAAAAACTGTCGAGATCAATGCAGACACACTGTTCCCAACCGCAAGCATGGTAAAAGTTCCTATTATGATAGGAATTTTCGACAAAGTTGAAAAAGGAGAATTGAAATACGATTCATTGTTGATGTATCGAGATTCGTTGTTATATCCTGGAGAAGATATTGTTGGAACGTTAAAAGACTCAG
>DMPG01000084.1 GCA_003456055.1 Bacteroidota bacterium
GGTATCGGCGTTGCAGTTAATGTCAGTGTATCAACAGAAACTTTCATTGCGCGGAGTTTCTCTTTTGCGGAAACACCAAATCGTTGTTCTTCATCAATAACGAGCAGACCGAGATCTTTGAATTGCACATCTTTTGATAACAACCGATGCGTACCGATAACGATATCGACATTACCATCGGCGAGTTTTCTCAATGATCCTTTGATCTCTTTTGGAGATTTGAAACGTGACAGCAACGCAATACGGACAGGATAACGATTAAGACGATCAGAAAATGTGTTAAAATGTTGTTGTGCAAGAATGGTTGTCGGAACAAGCACCCCTACCTGTTTTCCATTCATCACCGATTTAAATGCGGCACGTATTGCAATTTCTGTCTTTCCGAATCCAACATCCCCACAGACCAAACGATCCATGGGATGCGGAGATTCCATATCTGCTTTTACTTCGTTTGTCGTACGGGCTTGGTCCGGCGTATCATCATACATAAATGATGCTTCCATTTCCTTTTGCCAGTGCGCATCCGGTTGAAATGCAAAACCCGATTCCATCTTTCGCTTCGCATAGAGTTTTATCAGATCGCGAGCAATGTCTTTGATCTTTTTCTTTGTACGCGCTTTTAGTCTTTCCCAATCCGGACTGCCGAGTTTGTTGAGCTTTGGTTCATGTCCTTCCGCAGATGAATACTTTTGAATCCTCGTAATATAGTTGAGATTGACAAAGAGCGCCCCTTTTTCGGCATATTCTAATTTTGCTACTTCTTGTTCTGAACCACCGACGTTGATCTTTTCAAGTCCAAGAAATTTCCCAATTCCGTGATCGACGTGAGTTACATAATCACCCTTGCGCAATGCATGAAGTTCTTTTGCTGATATTCCTTTGAATCGATTTCGTTTTCTCTCTGCGCGTGCTTTAATTCGGTTGAATATCTCATGCTCGGTGAAAATTACAATTTCTGCAGATTCGAAAACAAAACCGGAATGGAAAGCCTCTGCAGAATAATGAATTAGCGGTTCAAGTTTTGTGTTTTGCGTTTCGAAATTTATTTCATCTCGAATCTCAAAACTCGAAACGGACTCGTCATTGTCAGAACTTTCGATCAGATCCTGGATTCTTTCCAGTTCTTCTTTCCTATCTGAAGTAATAATAACATCAAATCCCTTTTCGGAGAATTCGACGATCTTTTCCTTTAGGAACTTAATGCTGCCGTTAACACTTGGTTGTGAAGTGGATTGAAAATCTATTGTTGCGTGTGATGATTGGAAAGAGGAATGTGTGATCCGAGAAAATTTCTTAATTCTTTCTTCAACTTCGTCAAATGAAAAATCCGTTACAACTCCCTCTGCTTCAAGCTCGTCAAATTCCTTTTTGCGGAGAAATTCATCCTCCAATAAAATCATCGTTTCGGTAGAAAAATATGATAGCAAATGTTCTTTATTGACCTGCGCTTCTGCTGTATCGCTTTCAACAGATTCCCGTTTAAGAACATCCGGAACAATACTTACCTTATGTAACTCTCGAATGGAGCGCTGCGACAGCACTTCAAACTCACGGATGGATTCAATCGTGTCTCCCCAAAATTCAATCCGCACAGGATGCTCGCCGATGAATGGAAAAATATCAAGAATACCGCCCCGCACCGCAATATCGCCGTATGATTCCACAAATTGTTTACGTTCAAATCCATTTTCAGAAAGTTTTCCAAGCAGCTGCTCAAAATTCTGTTCACTGTTCGTTGAAAGTTCGATGATTGATTTTAAGAACTTCTTCTGATCAGGAACGGAATATCCAAGTGCTGTTGAATGCGTAATATATATTGCCGGCGTGTTTGCCTGCAACGCTTTCAACGTTTCGATCTGCGAAAGAGGCGCAGACATATCAATCACTTGAGATGCATGCTGTGGTTCACTGATGAACAATTTTACGTTTGCTTCACCGGTAAGAACAGTGCAATCATCGCGAAGTTTTTCAGCACGTTCCGGTTCGTCAACAACAACCAATACTTGTCCATTCGCCTGCCGAAAGAGTGCAACGGCCACAAATGCCCAAAGCGAACCGGAAATTCCATGAACGATAACCGGATGTTCAGCAGAAACGTTAAGCGTATTCAATTTTTGAAAATATTCAGAATCAAATATTTTTGAAGTGCTCTCAGACATATTTTCCATTATTAATCAGATGTTACAACCATTTAAAACGCACTCACCCCTGCCGACAATGTATTATATAATTGTTAGCACGGGTGTATGAAGGTAGGTATTAAAAATTGAAAGAAAAAGGGATTATTCAGTTGGCGTGTGTTTCTAGTAAAAATTCTTGTTTCCAATTAATTAAATCTTGAAATTCATCCATCAACAATTCCAATGCATATGAAATACGACATTACCCTGCTTACTGCATCAGCATATCTCAATCCAAAAGATCCCGATTGGTATGTTCAGCAAATTCTTACAGAAGATGAAATCCTCCGATCAGCATTGGAACGACGAGGATTGCGCGTTCACAGAATTGATTGGACGAATAAAGAATTTGATTGGTCAACAACCAAATCCGTTTTGTTCCGCGCCGTGTGGGATTATATTCAGCGGTATGAAGAATTCTTCGAATTTTTAAATTTCATTTCGACCAAGACACTATTTATAAATCCTTTGGAAATAATTCTGTGGAATCTTGACAAACATTATCTGCGCGATCTGCATAATCGCGGGATCAATATTCCACAGACGATCTACATTGAAAAAGGTGATCAGACTACACTCCATAAACTTTACGAGAAAAATAATTTAACTGAAACAATCTTAAAACCGGCAATGTCTGCAGGAGCACGCCATACGTATCGATTGAATAACGACAATCTTGAAAAGCATGAAGATATTTTCCAACAACTGAGCGCAAATGAAGCACTAATGCTTCAACCATTTCTTCATTCGATAATAGACCATGGAGAGATTACACTTGTTGTCATCGGCGGAAAATTCACTCACGCCATATTGAAAAGAGTAAAAACCGGAGATTTTCGTGTGCAAGATGACTTCGGCGGAACAGTTATTACATATACACCAACAAAAGAAGAAATTTCTTTTGCAGAGCATGTCGTTTCGATCTGTTTTCCAATTCCTTCCTATGCTCGTGTTGATATGATCTTTGATAACAATGGAAATCTTGCGGTTTCAGAATTAGAATTGATCGAACCGGAACTGTGGTTTCGGTTTGAACCTACGGCGGCAAACGAATTGGCAGAAAATGTAAAACAATTATTGGAATCATTAATATGATAGAACGGGTAAAACAATGAGCACATTTCAAAATAAAATAGTCCTTATTACCGGCGGCGCCTCAGGAATTGGAAAATTAATGGGAAAAGCTGCAATCCAAAAAGGAATCAAACATCTCGTCATCTGGGATATCAACAAAAAAATGCTTGATGAAACAGTTCAAGAATTCTCTGTCTATTTTCCCGATGTCCACGGATATGTTGTGGATGTATCAGACAAAGAACAAATTCAATCAATTTCCAAACAAGTGAAAAATGATATCGGTACGATTGACATTTTGATCAACAATGCGGGCATTGTCATTGGAAAATATTTTCATGAACATACGCACACTGATATCGACCGGACAATGTCGATCAATGCCGATGCGTTGATGCATATTACTCTTGAATTTCTTCCCGACATGATACAGCGGAATAGCGGTCATATTGTGAACATTGCATCTGCCGCTGGATTGGTTGGCAATCCAAAAATGTCTGTCTACGCAGCAAGCAAG
>DMPG01000148.1:0-2553 GCA_003456055.1 Bacteroidota bacterium
CAATTCTGCAAGAGATTGAGTGTGCTGAAGTTCCTGAATGATACTGCTTTTGGTCATTGCTGAGAGCACTCCTGCTCCGGTTCCATGACCAGATGCATCGGCAATGACGATGAGAATTTTCGACTCTGAAAGTTTTATAATATCATAAAAATCTCCGCCGATCTCCGTTGCGGGAAGACTAACTCCGGCGATCTCGCACCAATCCGTTTTCACTGCAGATTTTGGCAGAAGAGATTCGTGGATCGATTGTGCGATCTTCATTTCCGTTTCTATTTCTGTCCTTCGTTTATACTCTTTTCCGATCGATCGAACGAATAATCCGTACCCCGTAGCAAGACATATGATCGCCACCAGTCCGAACGCTGTCCGTTTTTTTTCAATATCGGAAAGCTGTTCACTCGATAATGAAAATGATTTGTTCGGTTGAACAATAACGGATTCAACATCCGGTTTTAAAAATTCAGGATCTGCAATTGTCATGGAAAATATAATCGCAACGTACACAAGAATGGATGCAATAAGTTTGAGCGGTTTCGTCATGAAGAGTATGATCGATGCCGAGAACAATCCGCTCAAAACCGTCATTACTGCCAGCCGCGCCCATGAACTTTGGATGATCGATGATTCCATCATCAGTGTCAGCGGACCGATCGTTGCGAATAGGAAGAAGACTGCAACAGATAGCTGGCGGATCGATCTTCGATCCATTGTTTTCCACGTATTGCTCGATTGTGTGTTCATACGAACAGCTCCCGATAATAAAACTTTCAGATGCTTACGTCAAATAACGAATTTAGATACAAAATTTTCATTGAAATTGCGCGTAATTGTTGGTACTCTTTTACAGATTCAATTACAGGAATAACTCTACTACTACATTATGAAACGGTTTTCTAAAAAAAATATTCNNTCTATTTGTTGCTAATCTTTTACAGATTCATTTACTGGGACAACTCTACCACTACACTATGAAACGGTTTTCTAAGAAAAACATTTCGATCGGAATAGCAGCTCTTGTGGTTGCTTTTATAGCACTCCAATTCGTTCCATCCTCTCTTTCGCATACCAATCCGCCGGTAACCGGTGAACCGCAATGGAACTCTCCGGAAACGCGAGCGACATTCTACAAAGTATGCGCGGACTGCCACAGTAACGAGACTGTTTTCCCATGGTACAGCTCTATCGCCCCGGTCTCATGGCTGATAGAAAGCGATATCAGCAAGGGTCGTAAACATTTTAATATTTCCGAATGGGATCGACAGAACAACAACGGTGATAAAGCATCCGAAGAAGTTCAACGAGGTTCGATGCCGAGCGGATTATATTTGCTGATGCATTCCAGTGCCAATTTGAACTCTGCAGATAAAAAAAGATTTGTTGAAGGATTGACTGCAACGTTCGGCACTTCACAACACAAACGGAATGAGATAAAATTTGAGTGATCTCCATCGCTAAATTCTTTTCTTCCATCTTTTTCTTTCCTTCTCTATATTAACAGATACCGTCAACTTCCCAACTCAAAGATTTCATGAATAAATTGTTTTTTTTACTCTCGTTCTTCTTGTCGCTCTCTTTTGCTCAGGTTTTCAACACCGTGCCGGAACAAAACGGCGAAGCCCGCAATAAATCATACGATGTTCTTCATTACAAAATTGAACTCTCCTTTGACGAATCGAAAAAAATGCTGATCGGAAAAACGACGACCACATTCGTTCCCTATCTCGCTGTATTGAACTCGATAGAATTTGATGCAGAGAACATGAGCTTTACTTCCGTATCAATGAAAAAGAAAACACTTGCATTCGATTCTCTCGCAAAAACTATCCGCATCATATTGGATAAGAATTATTCATACAAGGACACACTCACCGTAACGATGGAGTATTCCTGTATTCCGAAGCGCGGAGTCTATTTCATCCAGCCTGATTCCGGATATCCGGACAAACCATGGCAGGTCTGGTCGCAAGGCGAGGATATGGACAACCATCATTGGTTCCCATGCTGGGATTTCCCGAATGACAGAGCCACAAGCGAGATCATCGCGACGGTTAAGAGCAAATATGAATTTCTTTCCAACGGAAAACTGATCAGTACAAAAGAGAATAAAAAAACTGGGACGAAAACATTCCATTGGGTGCAGAACAAATCGCACTCGTCCTATCTGGTGATGTTTGCGATGGGTGAATATGCAATCCTCAAAGAAAACGTTGATGGGGTTCCGCTTGAATATTATGTGTATAAGAATCATATCGACGATGCAAAAGCATGTTACGCAAAAACCGGTGCGATCTTGAAATTCTTCAATGAGAAGATCGGATTCCGGTACGCGTGGGATAAATATGCACAGGTGATCGTTGCAGATTTTATCTACGGCGGAATGGAGAATACTTCGGCAACAACACTGATGGACAGAATAACCGTGTATAACGCACGCGCACGCGTGGATGAATCTGCAGAAAGTCTCATTGCTCATGAAATGGCGCATCAATGGTGGGGAGATGTTGTCACCTGCAACGATTGGCGTCATCTGTGGCTGAATGAAAGTTTTGCCAG
>DMPG01000148.1:2576-2706 GCA_003456055.1 Bacteroidota bacterium
CATCAATACGGACAAATCATTGGGACGAAAACCGATCGTGAGTGTCGGTTCATACGGCAGCAACATTTATCCCCGCGGTGCTTCGGTATTGAACATGCTCCGTTTTGTGCTCGGCGATGAACTGTTCTGG